>JAZFRU010000414.1:0-2689 GCA_036445815.1 Acidobacteriota bacterium
GCATGGCTTCGATGATGGCATCCTCACTGGCGATCACCATGCCATCCACCAGTTCCCTGATGATGGGAAAGGTCTTGTCTCCAAGGCTGGTTCGCAGCCCATCGGCGATGGTGGTGGGTGTTTCCAGGGGGAGCAATTCCCCTGCCTTCCAGGATCGATAGGCATCGTCCGCTTGTGCCGGTTCGGCGCCGATCACCTGGAGGTCGTTTCGTAGGCCCTTGGCAGCAATCAGGGTTCCACTCAAAAGTCCGCCCCCACCGGTGGGGACCAGGATGATTTCCAGACCGGGGATCTCTTCAAGCAGTTCCACCAGGGCAGTTCCGTGGCCCTCAATCATACGGTAGTCATTGTAGGGGTGAATCAAGATGGCTCCGGTTTCCTGCTGAATTTGACGGGCCGTCGCCTCCCGGTCCTTGAGTGTCGGCCGGCACAAGGTAATCTTCCCATCGTAGCTGCGAACGGCCGCCTGTTTGACGGCCGTCGTATTGGAAGGCATGACGATCGAAGCGGGAATTCCCCGGTTGCGGGCGGCAAGCGAAAGGGCGGCTGCGTGGTTGCCTGAAGAATGAGTGACCACGCCGGCTTTCGCCTGTGCGGGCGTGAGAGCGAAAACGGCATTGGAGGCTCCGCGTATCTTGAAGGATCCTGCCTTCTGGAAGTTTTCGCACTTGAAGAACAGCTGGGTCCCCAATCGGTCGTTGAGGGTGGTACAGGTCAAGACGGGGGTGCGGTGGGTAAAAGGGAGAATGCGTTGGTGAGCCTGGTGAATGGTTTCCAGAGTTGGAGGTTGGTCCATCCCATGCCTCTGGGCGCCTACAGTGTTTCGGCCACCAGATCGCCCACTTCCGGCGTGGAGTAGCCCATCTGGCCTGCCGACATGCTTTTCATCTTGGGTGTCGTTTTGGAGATGGCCTCCTCGATCCGATTCCCCGCCTGGACGAGATTGGATTGTTTCTTCTGATCCCCCACCACCCGAAGCAACATGCCCATGGCGGCGATGGCAGCAATCGGGTTAATCACGTCCTGGCCTTGATACTTGGGTGCAGATCCTCCCATGGGTTCGAACATGCTGCAGCCCTCCGGCTCGGGATTGATGTTGCCACCGGAGGCGACGCCCAGGCCGCCCTGTATCATGGCTCCCAGGTCGGTAATGATGTCGCCGAACATATTGGGCACCACCAGTGTGTCATAGAACTCAGGATTCTTGATGAACCACATGCAGGCGGCGTCGATATGATTGTAGTCTCGTTTGATGTCGGAATAGTCGGCCTCGCCGATCTCTTCAAAGGCCCGAAACCAGAGGTCTCCGGCATAGGTCAAAACGTTGGTCTTGTGGACCAGGGTCAGTTGATTCCGGTCCTTTCTTTGTCGGCAATGCTCGAAGGCAAAGCGCAGGCATCGTTCGGCACCAAAACGGGTGGTGATCATTTCCTGGGTGGCGATCTCATGAGCAGTGTTCTTGCGCATGAATCCGCCCGCACCGGAGTACAGACCTTCCGTGTTTTCACGGACCACATCGAAACGAATGTGCTCCGGTCCTTTGCCTTTGAGGGGACAGTCTACGCCGGGATACAGCTTGACGGGACGTAGGTTGATGTATTGGTCCAGCTGGAAGCGGACGGCCAGCAGGAGTCCCTTCTCCAAGATCCCCGGCGGTACCTCCGGATGTCCCACGGCGCCCAGATAGATGGCGTCGAACTGCCGGAATTCATCAATTTGCTGTTCCGTAATGACTTCACCACTCTTGAGGTAGCGTTCACCTCCGTAGTCAAAGTCGGTGGTTTCACATTTGAAGTCTTCCAGCGGTGCAACGGCCTCGAGTACCTTGCATGCCTCCCGGGCCACTTCCGGTCCGGTTCCGTCGCCGCCTAGAACGGCAATCTTCAGTGTATCGCCCATGGATATCAGCCTCTTCAGTAGTAAAGAAGGGAAATGTAGCAGAACTTTTCCAGGCCCACAAGCGCTCTACTGGAGCTGTCGTATTTCCGGGGACCTTCGATGCCATCGCAGGAACCGACGAAGGCACGATAGCAGGGCAACGCGACAGCCCGATTTTCGGGTTGACAATGGCTTCTCGGTGCTGCATTAGTAGACGAAGTAACCTCAAGAACAGAGCGATACTTTCTTACTTTGAACTCATTATAGGGGGGAATTGTGATGAACAACCATCAAACCATCAGGAAATGTCTATGCGCCGGATTGATCGGTGCCGTCTTACTGGTCATTCCTTGTTCCAGGGCCTTGGGCCAATTGGCACCGGAAGTGGCCCAGTACGGGTACCCGGACACGGTTTTTGTGAACGGGAAGGTCGTGAGCATGGATGACTATTCCGCTTCGACCAGTGCGGGGAGTGTCTATCAGGCCGTCGCAGTCAAGGGAGACACGATCATCAAGCTGGGTACGAGCGCTGAGGTCAGGGCCCTGACGGGACCGGACACCCAGGTTCTCGATCTGAAGGGACGAACGCTGATTCCCGGCATTATT
Organism: Acidobacteriota bacterium; assembly: GCA_036445815.1. Classification (GTDB taxonomy): domain Bacteria; phylum Acidobacteriota; class UBA6911; order RPQK01; family JADFOI01; genus JAPYTY01. Next base: position 2,485 of record JAZFRU010000414.1, read on the forward strand.
GAGCCTCACAGCCACATCTACGGTGGAGCCATTCAGCATCTGGACCGATTCGGCTTCAAGTACCCTCCCGACGGGATCATCGTCACGATGCAGGCCGACCGGGATCTGGAGAAGACTCAGGCCATTATGCGAGACACCATCCAGGAGGCCGTCAAGAAGGTGGACCCGGGTCAGTGGGTGGTCCTGCGTGTCGAAGGCCATCCCG
>JAZFRU010000415.1:0-9469 GCA_036445815.1 Acidobacteriota bacterium
TTGAGCTATATATTCCCCGACTTTCGCCCTGACATCATCAGGTTCGAAGGGTTTGGTGATGTAATCGACGGCCCCCAGATCCAGACCCAGCCTCCTGTCTGCTGTGTCATCCAGAGCGGTCACGAAAACAATCGGTATGGCTCGAGTCATCTCATCGGCCTTGAGCCTCCGGCAGACTTCATAACCATCCATACCGGGCATACGAATGTCCAGCAGGATCAGATCCGGCTTCAAATTGAAGATGTCCTCCAGAGCTTCCTCCCCACTCAGGGCAACAGCAATCTCGTAATCCTCTCCCAGGGTTTCCACCAGGATGTCGATGTTCACTGGTTCATCCTCAACGATCATCACGGTACACCCAAACTGCTCAGACACTTGCTGTCTCCTCCCCTTTGATCCTGCTGTTAAGAAGAACCAGGATCTTCTCAGCCTCCTTGTATCGGTATCGCTTCACCTGCTTCAACAAGCTGTCGAGATCTTTGGTGTAATCGTCTGGCCAGGAATATGCGGAGATCCTCTCCATGGCGCTCCGACAACCTTTTGGTTTACGGCTTTTGATGAACGGTTCGAGTTCCTGGAGGAATCCCGCCAGAAGGTTCTTTTCTCCGGCCTTTAGTCCTGGCGACATGGTGGTGTCCTCCTTCAAGGCACTGACAAACTGCCCCATGGAGGTCATGATCCGGTCCATGACCGTTTTGAATTTGAACAGTGCCTCTTTCGGGTACCCGGATCCGTGAAGGATCTCCTTCTCCAGGGACGCCGCTGCGAGGTGAACCACCTCAAACCCAAGGTTGCCCGATACACCTTTCAGTGTGTGGACCAAGTGTTCAGCCTTTTCACGGTCGTTCTCCGACATGGCTTCTTCTATATCGGAGGTGGTGGTGAGGTTATTCCGGTAGAACTTTATCAGTAGATCCCGGTAAAGCATGCGGTTGCCGCTCAACCGCCGCAGACCATCTTCAATCGTCAACCCCTCGATAATCGGAAGGGCCGTCCCAGCCCTATCCAGGTCCACCAGGCGGTGAACGGGCCGATCAGGTATTTCACGTTCCCCGGGTTCGATCCACTTTACCAGAGTGGCGTAAAGATGCTCTGGGTCAATGGGCTTGGTCACATGGTCGTTCATCCCGGCCTCGAGCGACCTCTCCCGGTCCCCGGTCATGGCATGGGCCGTCACGGCCACGATGGGCATGTTCATTGCACCCGCCTTTCCGCTTGTTCGGATACGGCGCGTCGCCTCCAGTCCGTCCATTTCCGGCATCTGTATGTCCATAAGGATCATCTCGAAATCCGGTTCCTCCATCCCCTCAAACAGTTCCACGCACTTCTTGCCATTTCCAACTGCCGTCACGACGAGGCCGACACTCTCCAAAAGCTCCGTGGCTACCTGCTGGTTGATCTCGTCGTCCTCCACCAGGAGAACTCTCGCTCCCCGGATCCCTACGATCGATTCCATCACATCAGTTCCGGGATGAACCACGGCCTCTGCCGCCGAAAGTTCAGTACTGAACACATTGATGATGGCATCAAAAAGGCTCGATGAGGTTACTGGCTTTTCAAGGAAGCCGTCCGGACGAGCGCTCTGTGCCACATCCTCCATTTCCACGGCGCTTGACTCTGTAAGCATCAGGATATGTGGGATCTTTGCTTGCCTTGAGTGGCCCTTGATGTGATCACAGACAAGTGCGCCCTCATCCCCCGGTGCTTTCAGGTCCAGAAGGACGAGATCGAAGGACCTGCTCTGGCCGACCCTCTCCAGTTCCGCAATTCCCTCCTCGCCTGAGGTGGTCAGGGTAACATCAAAATTGAACGATTCGAGCATCTCTCTGAGGATCAGGCGGGAGGTTTCGCTATTGTCCACGACAAGGGTTCTCAATCCCGCAAGTTTGGGTAGGATCCGCAGAGTTTCGATACTTCTCTCCTCATCCCTGCCGAGGATAGCGGTGAAAGTGAAAGTACTGCCCACACCCGGTTCGCTCTGGACCTGGATCTCACCACCCATCATGCGCACCAGGCGCTGACAGATGGCGAGCCCCAGCCCGGTTCCACTGTAGCGGCGCGTGTAGTATCCGTCTGCCTGGGTGAAGGGCTCGAAGAGATCATTCACCTGCTCAGCCGATATCCCTATACCCGTATCCTGGATTGAAAACCTGAGGGTGACGCCTTCTTCGTTCTCATCCTCCAGCCGTGCATACAGAACCACTTCTCCTTTTTCAGTGAATTTGACCGCGTTGCCAATCAGGTTGATCAGTATCTGGCCCAATCGGACCGGGTCACCCACAAGGTGATTCGGTACAGTTTTGTCAATACTGTATAAGAGCTCGAGTCCCTTTTTATGAGCGGTCATACCGATGAGAACCGACACGTTTTTCAGCACGTCATCAAGGACAAACTGTACCGGTTGCAGCTCGGATCGATCCGCCTCGATCTTCGAAAAGTCCAGTATGTCGTCGATGATCCGCAGGAGAGCGAGAGCCGAGGAGTCAACCTTGTCCATGTACCCCTTCTGTTTTTTCGTCAGCTTCGTCTGGAGAGTCAAATGGGTCATTCCCACGATGGCGTTCATTGGCGTGCGTATCTCATGGCTCATGCGAGCGAGAAACTCACCCTTGGTGTGATTTGCTGCCTGGGCTTCCTCCATGGCAGCCTTGAGTTCGGTGGTTCGTTCCTCTACCCGGACCTCCAGCTCATCCCGAGCCGCACGCAACTCTTCCTCGGCTCTCCGGTGTTCCTTTAGATGACGATCGCTGGACTCCAAAAACCGGTTGATGGTTCCTACCACCAACCCCAGCTCATCGGCCCCGTGCCCAGGCAACGGCTCCAGGTGGCCTTTCCCCGGCTCCTCCGGGTCCAGGCGCCCGAGACCACTAGCAAGCTCTACCAAAGGCCTTGTGATCATGAGGTAGAAGATGCCGAACAGCAGTAGGGTCAGAGTGAGAATAACCAGGATTCCGGAGCCGAGTGCGAAGACAACCCTGTTGTAAAAAGGTTTTAGCGCAACATCCCTGTCCACCTTCACCATCATGGAGCCGATCACGCCTTCTCTTCCGCTGGGATCCTGAAGGTCCAGGATGATCTCGCTGTATTCTTCGGTCAACATTCGGGTAAGCCACCGGGTTCTGCCCCGGGGCGAATCCACTGTCCGAGACGCCAGGTCATTGCCCCACTGGTCGGTGACAGCCCCCTTGACGATGAAATTGTACTCCATGACACCTTGTACCACCTCCCTGGCAAGCATTGGATCAAGCGTGTATGCAGCCTGGGCGGCTGACCGCTTTGCCATGAGCAGGATGCGGTCCAATGTCTGATCGAAGTTCCTGGTGCGTGTGGAATAGTCGTTGACGAGTTGCACCGTCCCAAGGAAGATGCCTGCAAGGAAAGCCGCCACAAGGCTCGCCCGAAGCAATTTGAGGGATATTCTGTCTCTGTAGGTCTCCGAATTTTTCAAGATTCTGTCCTTAAAGAAGTTCTCTGTTCACATCCAGTTCATTACTGTCGGCTGATGCTTTTCCGCAGACGGGCTCCAGACCAGCCTTTTACCGACTCATCCCGCTCAGCGATACCTGTCGAGGATTTTCCTGTAGATACCGTCCTTCTTCATCTCACGCATGGCTTCCTCGATCTTCTCCCTCACTTGGATGAATTGTGATTCTTTTGAAAGCGTAATATAGGAAATTCGCCCCTCAACGATGTATGGGGATTTCTCGAGCCTGACACCGCTCTCCTTGAGGAGCCAGTCTCCCTCCTGCTCAGGCATGATGATAGTGAACCCTGGATCCGCCACCACCTTGTTGATGCCGTGGATGTACTTTTCCACCACCAGCTTTTTGAGGGTGCCGTCGTTGTCCAGCCTGTCGAAGTAGACCTTTCCCCTGTGAACGATGACGGTCCTCTCAGCCAGGTCCTCGTAGGCCGAGATGGCCGGAGCGTCCGGATGGACGTAAAAGATCTTGTTCTCTCTTTGGAAGGTGGCATCCGTGTAAACCATGTAGGCTTCACGCTCCTCGGTCCTGTTGGGACCCAGCATGATATCGGCGTTGCCGTACTGCATCATGGCAAGGGCTCTCTTGAAGGGAACCTCAATGAACCTGACATCTAATCCTGTTCGTTTGGCCAGTTCCCTCATCACATCAATGTAGATCCCCGATGCCTGTCCCTCCTTGAAGATCCTGTATGGCGGCGCGTGGTTTCCCGCCAGCCTGACGGTCATACGGTCCTGGGCCGGACACCTGTTTGCTGTCATCCCCACACCCACGATCGTCGACAGCAGAACGGATATGAAAAATCCGGTGTTCTTTCTCATGACAGACCTCCAGCTTTTTTCAGACGCCCTTCGGTTCTATCTCACCCAGTTTGGTCCTGAGTTCCTCCAGGATCTTCCCGGCTTCCCTGTAGCGGTGCATTCCGATTAATCTGCCCAGGGAAGACACCTTCACAGCGTATCCGTCCGGCCACGAGTATCCTGAGATCTTTTCCACAAACTCCAGGCACCCTTTCGGTTTTCGCCCCACGATGAATGGTTCAAGTTCACCCAGGAGTTCCTGAAGCTGTTCACAATCCCCTGGTTCCTGGGCAACCGAAGCGTCCCCGGCCTGTTCGATCGAACGGACATATTCCTCAAGTGGACCCTGGACCGCCTCCATCTCCATGTTGAAACGGTCCAGCGCCTCGCCCTCGTCGGCAGCCTCTTTACGAATGGCCGACTCCAGAGCAGTCGCCGCCTCGTAAACCCTCTCGGCCCCGATGTTTCCCGATACTCCCTTCACCGCGTGAGCAAGATGCTCGGCTACTTCCCGGTCACCCTTCTCCAGAGCCTCGCCGATCTCGGTGGCCGCGCTGCCGGAGTTCCGGTAGAACTTGATCAGAAGGTCCCGGTACAGACTCCTGTTGCCGCTTACCCTGGACAGGCCCGAATCGATGGAGATCCCGGCGATCTCGGGAAGGGATATCCTTTCCACATCACCAACGGCAACCGCCTTTGCGACATGGTCGGGAACCTCGCGTTCCCCCGCCTCGATCCACTTCACGAGAGCCGAGTAAAGCTTCTCCGGGTCGATGGGCTTGGTCACGTGGTCGTTCATGCCGGCCTCCAGGGACTTTTCCCGGTCGCCTGCCATGGCGTGGGCGGTCATGGCCACGATGGGAAGGTCGCCCACTCCTGCTCTGCCGCTTTTCCTGATCGTTCGTGTGGCCTCCAGACCGTCCATCTCCGGCATCTGGATGTCCATGAGGACCATGTCAAAGTCGCGGTCGGCCACCGCATCCACCGCTTCCTGTCCGTTTTCGGCCGTCTCCACCAGCATCCCTGCCCACTCCAGCAGTTCCACCGCCACCTCCTGGTTGATCTCGTTGTCCTCCACCAGGAGGATGCGGGCCCCCTGGATCCCGGCAAGGGCTTCTGTTATCTCGGTTCCCATCGGTGGAACCGATTCCCTGATGGACGGTTCGACACCAAACAAGCCCATGATGGTGTCGAACAGGACTGACGGTGCCACGGGTTTCGACAGGTAGGCAGCAATATTGAGAACACCGGCATCTTCCCTGGCCTCCTCGTGGTCGTACGCGGTCACCATGATCACCGTCGGTACGGTGGGCAGAGTGGGGTCCTTCAAGATACGCTTCGTGGTTTCGATACCGTCCAGCCCCGGCATCTTCCAGTCCATAAGGACAAGGTCGTACGGCCTCTCGTCCAACGCGCCCCTCAGTTCCGCCAACCCCTCCCTACCCGAGGCGGCCAGCGTGACCTCAAACGTGAAGGACTCGAGTAGTTCCCTCAGGATCAACCTGGAGGAATCGTTGTCATCCACTACGAGGACCCGCAGGCCACGCAGATCGTGCTTGGGCGATGGACGCCGTATCGCTTTCTCCATACTCCTTCCGAAGACGGCGTCGAAGGTGAATGTGCTGCCTATACCGGGCTCGCTCTCCACACCAATCTCGCCGCCCATGAGGGTCACAAGCCGCTTGCATATGGCCAGGCCCAGACCTGTGCCGCCGTACTTCCTGCTGACGGACGTGTCCGCCTGGATGAACGCCTCAAAAAGACCGGACACCCGCTCTGGTGACATACCGATACCCGTGTCCTGGACCGAAAACTGGAGTGTGACCTTGTCCTCCTCCTCGTCCAGGAGGTCCAACGACAGGATGATCTCCCCGGCATCCGTGAACTTTATCGCGTTCCCGATGAGGTTGATCAGCACCTGACCCAGGCGGAGGGAATCCCCAATGAGGCTGACCGGGACCTCGGAAGAGATCCTGAAGAGGAGTTCCACCCCCTTCTCCTCAGCCTTTATCGAGGTCAGGTTCGAAACGTTCGCCAGAACGGCCTCTAGGTTGAAGTCCACCGACTCGAGCTCCAGCCTGTTCGCCTCGATCTTGGAATAATCCAGAATATCGTTGATGATCCCCAGGAGGATGTGGCTCGAGGATTTCACCTTGCTCAGATAGTTCCTCTGCTTCGATTCCTTCGCGTTCTGCATGGCCAGGTGGCTCATGCCGATGATTGCATTCATGGGCGTTCGGATCTCGTGGGACATGCGGGCCAGGAACTCGCTCTTGGCCCTGTTGGCGGCATCCGCCGCGATCTTGGCCTCGAGGAGCGCGTCTTCAGCCAGCTTTCGCTCGGTGATGTCAACGATGGTGTTCTGGACGGCGGGCTCTCCTTTCCATTCAATGAGCCGGAGGAGGGTTCCCACCCATACGAGTGAACCGTCCTTTTTTGTACCCCTGAACTCATACTTGGACGGGGGATTTTTTCCTTCGATGCGGAGTTTTCTGTATCTTTTGATCCTTGTCAGGTCATCCGGGTGGTAAAGGGGATCGAGAAACTCCATCCCGGTGATCTCATCGGGCAACCTGCGGCCAAAGATCTCGGCGTAGGCCTGGTTGGCGAATACCGGTTTCCCGTGCTGATCGATCATGATCCCCTGGACCGATCCCTCGATAAGATTGCGGTACCTGTACTCGCTCTCGTTGAGGGCCTCCTGGGTTTCGTTGAGCGCAGTGATGGTCCGGGCCTGCCAGAACATCAGCAAGCTGAGGGCGGCCACCGATAGGACGATCATCAGTAGCGTAATCATACTGCTCTTTCTCAGCTTCCCGATCTGGTTCACCTGGTGGATGAGGGTGGTCAGTGCCCCCTGGTTTGCTTCCAGGTAGGCGTCTCGGAGGGCGTTGATGGCGTCCTCCATGCGCGTGTGGAGAGCGAGTAGCGTCGATTCGTTGGCCGCTTCAGGATTCAGAACCACCTCGTCTAGGCTCGCGAGGATTCTTTCGATCTCCTCAGAGATTGCCTCGAAATCGCCCGACATGGCCGGTACGACGTTCTCCTTGAAGTTGCTCTTCATGGCCCAGGTGATGTCGAGGGAGATGCTGAAGCCGGACAGGCGGTCTTCCAAGCGCTCAACCCTGTAGGCGTCCAAATTGGTCCTGAGCTGGGTGAGCACCTGGATGAACCCCGCGATATCCCTCTGCTGATCCAGGGTGATAAGGGGGATCGCCGTCTCCACTGACCGGAGGGTCTTCAGGACGTAATACCCCCCACTCGTCACGCCGGTGACGAAGAGGATGAAAAGGGTGAGGATGACAGCCACGACTCTACGACGCATCAACTACTCCACGGGACAGGGACCTTCACTAGGCTCGTCCGGTGGCCAACACTGCGCACCGGTCTCTATAAATATTTTCTCCAATTTTGCGGCCTGCACCGCCAGAATATCGCTCGCGTTCCGCTTTCTCAGCACGATCTTGGAGAAGGCCTCTATGTAGACCGCGTTGAAAACGCTGCCCTTGCCGGCCAGCCCGACGGGGAGAAGGGCCACCACCGCCTCCCTGGACGCTCCCTGTCTCGAGATGGCCTGATTGATCCTGTCGAGACCGGCGGGGAGTTCCATGGCCCCTTCTGTTTCGACCACGGGGTAGAACCCCACGCTATTGAGGGTCACTACCTGCACCTCGGGCCGGGTCAGATACTCGATAAGATCCAAGGCCGCCGCGCGGTCGGAGGTGTCCTTCGGTAGCCCGAGGCCGGCCAGGACCACCATGAAGCCGCGGCCGGTCGGTCCAATGGGCACGGGGAAGGCGATGAAGTCGTCAGGACGCTTCTTGAAGACGTCGATGATCCGGGCCGTGTGGTCCCAAGCCACCCATACCTCACCTGCGAGAAGCGGTTCATCCATCCGTGAGAAGGTCAGTGATCGGGAATTGACGGAGCCCCATAGGTCCCTGAAAAACTCCCACATGAACACGGCCTCCGCTGAACGGAACCTTCTGGCGGTGCTCCCCGTGAAGGACGGATACAGGTATCCCTGGAAAAAACGGTGCATGAGGCCGTTGGTGCCTACAGGGAACCCCAGCATCCCTTCACCGGCCTCTTTCTTCATATTGACAGCCCACTGCCTGAGTTGCTCATAAGTGAGGCTGTTGATGTCGGCCCCTTTGGGGAGGTATTTCAGAGCCTTGCGGTTGGCGGCCATGATGTAGGTGGCCTGCATCCATGGAATGAAGTACTGTCGGTCCTCCCCCATCCTGCCTAGCGTCAGGAAGCTTTCGATGAACTTTCGTCCTTTTAACCTCGCCATGAAATCGTCGACACCGCTAAGCGCGTCTTCCCTCCTGAGGGAGACAAAATCACCGTGCAGAGCTCCGAAGAGGCCGGGGCGTTTCGCGGTTTCGGCGGTCTGGGTGGCGAGACGTTTGAACACAGCCCTGTCATCGTAGGGCTCGAATTCCACGTCGCCCTTGAACTCCTTGAGGATGACCTTCCTCATCTTGTCGGCCTCCTCCACGGGGTTGAGCTGTGTGGAGAGGAAGATTATCGGTTCTGCCAGAACCGATAATGGTAGGCTGCACAGAGAAATGAAAAAACAGCTCGCGATGACCGTCAAACGCACAAAGGCCATGATACCCCCCAATACTATCGAGATTGATAGCTGACGATTAACAATTATATGAACTTGCTCACCTGTTTTGATCCCCAAGATCGACAAAATGTAAAAAGCGTTAGTATTATCACCCACAAATGACAATTTGGCAATATTTAACATATCCTCTTATATATAACGAATAAACTGTCCAGATTTTTTGCACAAGAGATGGGCAGAGCAAGATTTGACTATCAGGTATCCTTATCGTTGACCTTCCCCCTCTAAAACGGTCAAAGGCTAGGTTCTGGTGAAGGGATGGTTTTACCAAGGGGGAGGGTCATCCGTTCTCGGCCCAGGGATTGCTGGTCCTCGTTTCATCCACTAAAGCCCCTGATGGTCACAATATGGTCACAAATCAGAAAAAGGGATTACACCGGTTGGCGTAACCCCTTGATTTTATTGGTGCCGAGGGACGGAATTGAACCGCCGACACGAGGATTTTCAGTCCTCTGCTCTACCGACTGAGCTACCTCGGCATACTTTGGACTACTTTATCTAGTCCAAATGGGCGGCCGTGTCAAGGTTTAGTAGCTCTATAGTCGGTC
>JAZFRU010000416.1:0-2209 GCA_036445815.1 Acidobacteriota bacterium
TTCAAGAAGCAGCGATGTCTGGTTTTGACGGATGGTTTTTATGAGTGGAAAAAAACTTCGGATGGGAAAGTCCCTCACAGAATTTCGATGCGCGACCATGAACCTTTCGCCTTTGCAGGTATCTGGGAGGTGTGGAGAACCCCTGACGGTGAGAATGTTAAGACTTTCTCAATTATTACAACAGAGCCCAACCAACTGATGAAACCTCTGCACAATCGAATGCCAGTCATTATGAGGCAAGAGAATGAGGACAAATGGTTGCGAGAGATAGACCTTTCAGAAGCACAGAAGATGTTGGAACCTTATCCGGTTGAAAATCTTGAGGCTTATCCGATTTCCACTTTGGTGAACAGTCCAAGAAATAATTCAGAAGAGATCATCAAGCCATTACGTTGAAGTCTGGTCGACCTGCCGCTGGTCTCTGAACTAACGGCCGCATAGCTCTCGGGAAATTTACACGAAAACGCACAGGACTTAAAATCCTGTGAGGGTTTCCCTCGTGAGGGTTCGAGTCCCTCCCCGGGCACACCACCGGGAGGCCCGTCTCACGGGACTTTTAGCCGATTGGACCCCTCAGAGCTGATCCCTTCAAATGGGCCAAAATCTGCCCAATTGTGCCCGAAGTGTGCCTAAAGTGTGCCCGCGACAAACCCACTCCAACTCACTCCAGCCAACTCAAACCAATTTAGAGGCCAATTTTGATTGCTTTCAGGACACCTCAAGACTTAGCATTGGAGGCAACTGCAGGAATGACCGATGAAAACTCGATTGAAGGCTCCCACCCTCATTGCAACATGTCTCTTTGCGCTTACAAGCTGTTCGCCGCAGCCCGACAATAGCGAGATCGTTACAGCTGCTGACTCGGGCAGCATTCCGAGCGGGCAGTTCAGGCTCAACTATCGGATCGAGGGCACCGGTGCAGCCGCGATCGTCATCGGCTTCCCGAACTATTACGCGCGGGTCTTTTCGGAGGATCTCCGCTCGCACTTGCGACTGATCTTCGTAGACCATCGGGGATCCGCCGCTTCACCAGGCTCAGTCGACACTGCCGAGTTCGCGCTAGAGAGGATTGTGGACGATTTGGAGTTGGTCCGCGAGACCCTCGGCTTGGGGCGGATTGTCGTGATTGGACACTCGGGCCACGCGTTTATGGCTCTCGAATACGCAAAGAAGTATCCAGCCAACGTGTCGCACGTAGTCATGATTGGCATTGCTCCTGATTTTAGTGCCTCCAGCCAACAGGTTGCTCAGCAGAACTGGCTGAGGTTGGCTTCTCCGGAACGAAAGTCGGCGCTCGAAGAGAATCAAAGGAAAATCACCGACGACCAACTTGCTCAGTTGCCACCCGGTGAGCGCTGGATCAAGAGTTATGTCCGGAACGGCCCGCGTGCTTGGTACGACCCGCACTTCGACTCAACTCCTCTGTGGGAGGACGTGGAGGTCAACATGGAGATGTTCAACTACGTTTGGGGCGAGCTTTTCAGCGACATTGACGTTACTCGCGGGCTCGAGAACTTTGATCGGCCAGTGTTTATGGCACTAGGACGTTACGACTTCCTTGTCGCGCCGCCATCCTCCTGGGAACCGATCAAGGATTCCTTCAACGACCTCGCCCTGCGGATCTTTGAGGAGTCCGGGCACACCCCCCAGTACGAAGAGCCGGAGCTTTTCGGCAGGGAGCTCCTAGCTTGGATGAAAGCGCACGAGTAGGTTCTTTTGGGATGGCCGCCGCCTCCTAACATAATAGGTGCGTTTCTCATTTCTCGTTCCTCCAACCGGCGGATTTTGATTGCTTTCAGGACACTTCAAGACTTAGCATTGAGCGTAACTGCACTGCACGCGTGAGGGGGAGTTGTATGGTCGGCACGACCATCAGTCATTACAAGGTTCTGGAGAAGATCGGTGAAGGTGGGATGGGTGTGGTGTACCGTGCCACCGATACCAAGCTGAATCGGGACGTGGCGCTGAAGATCCTGCCCGAACAGTTTGCCTCAGATTCTCAGCGAATGGGCAGGTTCCAACGAGAAGCAGAGGTCCTGGCCTCCCTGGATCATCCCAATATTGGACAGATCTACGGGATTGAAGAAGCAGGCCAGACCAAGGCCCTGGTTCTCCAGCTCATCGAAGGGCCGACCCTGGCGGATAAGATTGCCCAGGGACCGATCCCGGTGGAGGAGACGCTCAAGATCGCCCTGCAAATGGCGGAGGG
>JAZFRU010000417.1:0-2264 GCA_036445815.1 Acidobacteriota bacterium
AGATGCTCATGACCGCCTTGATGGGATAGCCAATGTGCGGATTGAGATCAAGTTGGCACTCAGTGAGCCCACAGCGGTATCGCCGACGGGGGTCGTCAGCACAGTGCAGCCTCCACTCTGGAGGAGAGCGATTCCCTGGACTGTTGCGTTGTTGATGGGTGTTGTCGCAATCAGCATTGCTTTCTGGAGTTCCAGCTCTCCGACGCTGCCATCTCTCAGGAAGCTGGTGATCACCCCTTCATCGACTGCGCCGTTAGGCAACCGCCGTTTCACCGATCTCGCGATCTCGCCTGATGGAAGCCACGTTGTCTATTTCGCAGGTGAGGTTACGAGGGGTCAACTCTATTTGCGTGCCATGGATGATCTCACGGCTGTGGCAATCCCTGGAACTGAGGGCGTGGATCGAGAGTTTTTCTTCTCCCCCGATGGTGAGGGGGTGGTGTTTGTTGTCGGGGACAAGCTGAAAAAAGTCTCACTCGCGGGAGGAGCACCGATCACCCTTAGTGATGCCCCGTTATTCGAGGGTGGGCATTGGGACTCTGAAGACACGATTGTGTTCGCGAGCGAACTTGGTTCCGGCGCCGGTCTCCATCGTATCTCGGCCAACGGAGGCCAGCCAGAGAGTCTTGCCATGCCGGACCCCGACAAGGGAGAGTCTGAGTATCAACAGCCGGAAATCTTGCCTGGTGGTAAGGCCGTACTTTTCGCTGTCTATCAGTTGGGAGGAACCTACCAGATCGCAGTGTTATCGCTGGATACGGGGGAACAGAAAACCTTGCTCGAAAACGGTAGACAGCCTCACTACCTGCCCACAGGACACTTGGTTTACGAGCTGACACAAACAGGCACCCTCATGGCCGTGCCTTTCGATCTGGAAAGGCTTGAAATAAGCGGTGATCCAGTGCCAGTTTTTGAAGGAGTTAGATCGACCTTTGGGGAAGGAACGGCAGACTACAGTATTGCTGACGACGGAACGCTCATCTATGCCTCAGGCGGGATCACCGCCGGTCAAGAGAAGGTCTTGGTCTGGGTGGATCGCAAAGGAGCGACCCAGCAGGTGACCGAAATCAAACGCGACTTCGAGGATCCGCGCCTCTCGCCCGATGGTACCCGTTTGTCCGTTACGGTCTTGGAAGGACCGCAGCGCAACGTCTGGATCTATGAAATCTCTCGCGGGATCTTGGCCCCATTCACCTTCGAGGGGTCAAATGGCTATCCTAGTTGGACGCCAGACGGAGAGCGAATCACATTCGCTTCTGATAGAGGCACAGGAGCGTATGATCTCTTCTGGATGCTCTCGGATGGCAGTGGTGAGGCCGAGCGACTCATGACCCGTGAGTTCAAAGTCTTGCCCAGACCGACCAGTCACTCATGGTCCCCAGAAGGTGTACTTGCTTTTCAGCAGGGACTGCCCTTACAAAATGACATTTGGGTGCTCCCGCTCGAAGGCGAGGGGAAGCCCCAGCCCTTCCTTGTGACTGAGTTCAATGAACAGCAAGCGATGTTCTCGCCTGACGGCAAATGGATTGCCTTGACTTCTGATCGGTCTGGCCAAAGCGAGGTTTACGTCAAAGCCTATCCTGGCCCAGGGGGGATGGTGCCGATCTCCAGTGACGGAGGTACCCAACCCATGTGGGCACACAGCGGGAAAGAACTCTTTTATAGAAACGGAAACAAAATGATGGTGGTCTCGGTTCGGACTGAACCCACATTTGGTGCCGAAACACCAACGGTTTTGTTTGAAGGATCCTACAGCTACGGAAGGTATGATTTAACACCGCAGTACGATGTGTCGCCTGATGACCAGCAGTTTGTGATGGTTAAGGAATCCAGTGACGCGGGGGAGAGGCCTGTGACCCAAATCAACGTCATTCTGAGCTGGTTCGAGGAATTGAAACGCTTAGTCCCCACCAACAACTAACATGATTGGCAAAACACTCTCTCATTACAAAGTCATCGAGAAGATAGGCCAGGGTGGGATGGGCGAGGTGTACCGCGCCGAAGACACCAACCTGAGCCGTGACGTGGCGATCAAGGTACTGCCTGAGCAGTTCACCAAAGACCCGCAGCGGTTGGCCAGATTTGAACGTGAAGCCAAGCTCCTGGCCTCACTCAATCATCCCAACATTGCTGCCATCTATGGCTTTGAAGAGGCAGATGATGTGCGTTTCCTTGCCATGGAGTTGGTCCCAGGCGAAACCCTGCAAGAGCGTGTTGCCAAAGGCCCTGTGCCAGTTGAGGAAACCCTGGAGATATGCCGCCAG
>JAZFRU010000418.1:0-2326 GCA_036445815.1 Acidobacteriota bacterium
ACGCTGGACCCGTCATCAATCGACTTTTGCCACTGATAGGACAGCTGGAACATGTTTCCCCCGCTGAACCGCTTCCGCAGTCCCAGCGACAGAGCATGGTAGTAAGATTGGCCATCCCATCGTCGCATCGCGATCCGTTGAAAATTACTATTCTGCCGGCTCCTACTGTTGGGATTGTCGATTTTCCATCCGCCTCCTGGCAGTTGGACCGCAACAGATCGATTGATATCGCCGACCCGAGACAGCTTCGTGCCTTGGGAACCCTTATAAGCGGCCGTGGCAGTGACGCTTCCAGTTAGCTCCTGCTGGAGGGTCAAACTCCACCCCAACATGTAGGATTGGTTGGGCTGGCCGTTAACGAACAATTCCGGAGTGCCGGCTCCCTCGAAATTTTCATCCAGGTTTCGCAGCCCATTGGGAAAGTCGCGGATGCCAGCGGAGTTGCGTCCCAGGACCCCCCGTATAGCAAAGGGCGGAGCTCGAAAACTTGTCGAAGTGCAGCACCAAGTCAGAATCTGCTGGTGGAAGAGACCAACACCTCCGCGAACCGAGGACTTTCCACTTCCAGTGGGATCCCAGGCGAATCCGAAACGGGGAGAAAAATTCTTCAGCGACGGATTCTCAAAATGGGGGTTGCCAGGGGTAGTCTCGGTCTCCGAGATATCGAAGTAATTCGCAATTCGTCCTGCCACTTCCGAAGGACTGGTGATGAATTCATAGCGCAGTCCCAGATTGAAGGTCAGGTTGGGAGTAAACTGCAGGTCGTCTTGAAAATAGAGTCCGACCAGGCTCTGCCGCAAACCTATAGGAATTGGGTTCGACTGCAGGTCACCAAAAAAGACTGAAGCTTCGGTGAAGCTCCTCTCCATAAGGTCCTGGAGACTATCGAACTGCCAGGTCCCCTGCAGCCGCGCGAAGTTGGAAGCGTTGAACTGGAAGCGGCTAAAACTCACCCCCATTTTCAGGGAATGCCTCCCCCGGGTCCACACCAGATTATCCATGAACTGATAGGTATTCAGGGTGCTTTTTCCAGGGGTGCGCGTGGAGGTGCCAAACTGAGACATGCCGCAGCCCCGGCAAAAAATCAGTCCCATTCCGCCATCGAAACCAGTCGCTTTCTGCCTGTCCACATCAGAAAGCCAGAGGGCCTCATCCACGCTACCGATCTCATCTGTTGAATTGGACGAACGGTTGAAGGCAACGCGGAATTCATTCAACAGGGTGGGAGAGAAAATATGCTTTTCCTCAAGGGTCAGATACTGGTAACGGTTTGTATCCGCAAGCGTATAGAGAATGCCTTCGTTGAGTTGGCTGCCTTCCGAATCATCGAAAGTATAGCGCACAAAGAAGTTATCACTGTCTGACAATTGGTGATCCACTTTGATCACGAAATAATCCTCATTAATGGGATGGGGATTCGAAAAACTGACCCGGCCCAACCCGTTTCCGTTGTCGCCAGCATTGGGCGATACCATCAGATCCAAATAGGGCTGGACCAGGGGATCCACTCCCACGAAGCAAAGATCGCCCCTGATGTCAGAGCAGGAATCAACAACGTTAAGGGGAAGGAGGCCGTTTTTGGCATCCTCACTGGGGAAATTGGAAATTTCAGTTAAGGTCAGGCGTTCCCGAAATCCTTCATAGCTTCCAAAAAAGAAGGTCCGATCCTTAACAATGGGGCCTCCCAGGGTAAAGCCAAACTGGTTGCGAATGAAATTCGGAGGTTTACTTCGGACCGTAGGATTAAGGGGATCGCGATCAAAGAAATTCCGGGCATCCAGGGCACTGTTGCGGTGGAATTCAAAGAGAGTCCCGTGCAACTGATTGCTTCCGGAACGGGTGACGGCACTGATCACGCCTCCCGTAAATCGCCCGTACTCAGCGCTGTAGGCACTGGTGATGACGCGAAATTCGCGCACCGTGTCCACGCCCAGTAGTCCACCGGCAACGGATCCGGGTGAAGTCCCATACTGATTCTTGATGTCCGTCCCATCCAGAAGAATAGCGTTATCAAAGGCCCGGGCTCCACCAATCGAGATCTTCGTTCCCAGATCTCCATTCACCGATTTGCGCATTCCCGTGGGCATAACAACTCCGTCTTGCAGGGTAGCCAACTGCAGGAAGTCTCGCCCATTCAGCGGCAGGTCACGGATCTGCTGGCTATCTACCAGAGAGGCCACGGTGGCGGATTGGGTGTCGACCAGTGAGACCTCTGCTGAAACCACGACCTGCTCCGAGATTGCACCCACTCTCAGGGTGACGCCGACCACCGCGTCCTGAGCCACACTCAAGGAGATGTCTTGAAGTATGGCCGTCTGAAATCCGG
>JAZFRU010000419.1:0-3121 GCA_036445815.1 Acidobacteriota bacterium
GGGCTCCGGGTTCTCTTCGAGAGCATCTTCACCCTCCGCCTCCAGAGCCTCTTCTTCAGGCTCTTCAACAGGATAGCGAGCCCAGGCAGGAGACTCGTTAACTCCGTATGCGGTCACCTGTTTCAAATTCTTGCCATCGGCATTCATCACGAAGATCTGTTTGGTTCCCGTGCGTGTGCTCTGGTAGGCGATATGCCTTCCATCGGGAGACCAATGAGGGCTCTCGTTGTCCCCTCGACGCCCCGAAGTCAGCTGAAAAATTTTTCCCGTGGCCACCTCGATCACGTAAATATCATGTCTCCACTGGGTAGGTGCCTGCCAGGAGTAGACTATGAAACGACCGTCAGGGGACCAGTCGGGGCTATCACAATGACCGCCCTCAGTCACCAGACGCTGAACATTCGATCCATCAGCATCCATGACCCACACTTGCGGAGATCCACTCCGATCGGAGATGAACGCGATCTGTTGTCCGGTAGGACTCCAGGTGGGAGAGGTATCGATGCCGGGATTATTACTCAGGTTCCTGAGTTCCGTGCCATCCATGCGGACCACGAAAATCCCTGCATCTTGCTGTTCTGGACGCCGTCCCGAAAAAGCAATGGTCTCCCCGTCGGGTGAAAACGCCGGAGATGACACGTATGACGAGGGAACCGGCAGCACGATGCGTCCTCCGGTAAGATCCTGGATCCACAACTCCCATCTCGGGATCCCGGGAAGGGTCGTGATGAATGCCAGATGTTTGTTGTCAAAAGACCACTCGGGGAACTTGTTCAGACCGCCATTGGCCGTGATGGTACGTTGATTTCCCCCGTCATAATCCATGACGTAGACTTCCTTGCTTCCTCCTTTGAGTGAGGTGTAGGCGATTTGAGCCCGGGCCACGCCCCGGCTCATGCCGGCAGAAAGTTGGAAGACCACCTGATCCGCGAACTCATGGGCCACTCGCTGGATCAGTGAACTGTCCGAAATGGTATAGCGTTTCCCCAGAACCTGCTGATGGGTTTTGACGTCATAGAGGTAGGCTTCCACCATCGCCAGAGACCGATCCACCTGCAGGTTACCGAAGATCACAAAATCCACATCCAGCGTGGGAACTTGCCAGTTATCGAACCTCACATCGACGGGAAACCGGAGAGGTTTCAACGGATAGAAACTCTTTGACGGCATTTCAAAGAACGCCGAAAATTCCAGATCCTGCCAGAGAACCTGATTGAATCCCTCGGCTACCGACTGAACTTCCTGGGTGGCCACGGTACGCGGCACGAAGTTAACAACCGCCAACTTCGTATCCTCCCGAGGCCTCGGATAAATCACCACATCCGGACGTTGGGCCTGAATCCAGGAGCCCAGAACCAACCAGCAAACAATTAGAATTTTTCCTCTCATCGATCCTTTCCGTCTATTTAGGAGGATACTCAAAATGGGCGACAAACTTCACTCTTCGCTGGCGGAAGTCGATGGGCAGGGGCGGCAGGGGCCCGCTGGCCCGGACGGCTCGTTCCGCCGCCAGATCCACACTGCGAATTCCGCTGTTCTGTTCGATGTTGATGTTTTCGATATTCCCGTTGGACTGGATCTCAAAGCTGATCACCGTCTGGACGGGTTTCGCCAGCTGCCCCAGAGAGGTTCTCAGCCAGTTTTGTCCCACCCTCTGCTCGACCTGCCGAACATACCAGGAGTCCATTGCGCCTTCACCGGTGCCGGTGCCGATCGTGACGCCTTGCCCTCCTCCAAAACCACCTCCCGAGCCAGGATTGGCACTACTGGTACCGCCACTCCCCGGTTCGGGAGCCTGTGGAATCGCCCCCGGATTGGAGCTCGGAGCCGGAGTAGGAGAAGGCGGAGGAGTTCTTTCAGGGGTCCCTCTTTCCTCGAAGATCTCTTCACCCGTGTCCACGGGTTCTTTTGGGGGTGCGGGTGGAACCGCCTCCGGTCGAGGAACAATCGAAGGTTTGTACATTCCGGTGCCCCCGGACTCCTCGTTGGCGAGACCGACCGTGACAAAATCATCTCCCTGGCCACCGCCGAGACCTGTCCCGATCACGATCGGACTGCCGGCCGGAAGGAAATCCACGGCATAGGCGAATACCAGGAACAAAGCAGCGTGACTCACGACAGAAGTTACCAGAGAGAGTTGGTAACCTTCCTCGCGAACGTGTGAGGTCAAGAGACTTTGAGTCATGGAGTCATGGACCAGTTGATTATTGGTCCCTTTGATAGGGTTTAGTCACTAAATTGATGCGATCGTATCCCGAGACCCGAATCTCATCAACCACCGAGACAATGGTTTTCCAACGAACATCTTCGTCGGCTTGAAGAAAAATCGGCTCTCCACTGCCTCCAATTTCCTGGCTCAGCCACTCCCCCAGTTCGTTGAAGTTCACCGGATTGGACCGATAAAACAGTAATTCCTCTCGACTGATCGTGATCACTGCGCGCTGCTCCGGATCCACGGCCTTCACGGTTCGCGTCTGAGGTAGATTGACCTCGATCCCGGTTTGAAGAATAGGGGCGGTCACCATGAAGATGATGAGCAGGACCAGAATAACATCCACCAGGGGGGTGACATTGATTGCTGATATGGAAGGCTGCGTGGGCCTCTGTACATTAAACAATGCCATCTTGGATGTGTTTAAAAACTCCGTTCGATGGTGTTCAAGAACTCGACCGAAAAATCGTCCATCTCGACGCCAAAGACCTTGAGTCGATTGACAAAGTGATTGTAGGCAATGACGGCTGGAATAGCGGCAAAGAGTCCACCGGCCGTGGCCACCAGGGCCTCGCTGATTCCCGGAGCTACTGCCTGAATCGTGGTAACGGAACCCTGGCCCAGGCCTTGAAAGGCGTTGATGATTCCAATGACCGTTCCCAGCAGACCTATAAACGGGGTCACCGCACCGGTCGTGGCCAGCCAGGACAGAGAATTCTCAAGCGAGGTCATCTCTGTTTGGGCCGACTTCTGGAGGGTCCGCTGAAGCCCGTTGAGACTCTTGAGTGAGCCCTGGGCTCCGGATGCTGCAGACCGCTCCCCCGAGGGTTCCGATGCCTTGATCTGGTGATTCAGTTCTTCATAACCGTTCTTGAAGATCCCCGCTAACGGAGATTTGGTGTAGCGCTG
>JAZFRU010000420.1:0-2387 GCA_036445815.1 Acidobacteriota bacterium
TTCAATAAAGCCGATCGAATCGATGGCCATCACTTCCGCATCGGGGCCGTGAGTCAGGGGAATGTGGGTCTTGAAGTCCCCCACCAGAATCTGTCCAGGCAGGGCGCCGGTGATGATCCGTTCCAGCTCAATGGTCGTGTCTCCTACAATGTAATTGTTGAAGCTGGGATGCAGACCCTCGGTCTGGAACATGGTGTAGTAGCTGCCTACCAGAAACGCGGTTTTCAGCAGGGGGACCGTATTGGCCTGAGATTTGATTCTGGCGATGGCATTGTCAGCCAGGGTCAGATGCATGAAGTGATAGAGATTGGTGTTGGCCTGAATTCCCCGCTCGCGGTTCCAGACGTAAAATCCGTCCCCTGTAGTGGTGTGGGCAAATTCGACGTCGATGTTTTTCTGGAGGGCACGGCGATGAGCCGAATTGATGGAGTGGGAAAGACTGTTGAGCTGGGTTATCTGTTCGAAAGGCGTGAACAGAGAGAATTCCACAATGTCGAACAGGATGACGGCACGGCCCTCCTCGTAGCTGATGCTGTAACGCCTGATCAGGTCATCGATGATATACGAAGAGAGTCTTGCCTTGGCAAGTGAGTGAGGCAAGGGCACGTGGATTGGGTTCACCTCCAGCATCTGTGCAGTCTCGGTCAGCTTTGCCGTGTCCACTTGCCGGGTTCCTCCGATGAGATTCCTGATGAACTCCTCGGAT
Organism: Acidobacteriota bacterium; assembly: GCA_036445815.1. GTDB lineage: Bacteria > Acidobacteriota > UBA6911 > RPQK01 > JADFOI01 > JAPYTY01. The sequence continues at coordinate 707 of JAZFRU010000420.1, forward strand.
AAGCTGTCCGGCCGTAAAGGTTCACCTGAATCCGATAGTTGCTGATCCAGTGATGCCTGACGTTTGCTGAGGAAGGTCACCGTCAAGTAGTTGGGGATGACGGTTAAAACAATCCCGGATTCTTTGGGGCACCAGTTGAGAACCATGTTTTTCCCAAAATCCCAGTGGTGATAAAGAGCCTCTTCCAACGAGTGCAGATTGGCTTGCTGGTCCTCATCGAGGTAGGGGTTCTTGAGATGCGTGAACTCAGGAGGTGACATAAACAGGTGCCTTCAACTGGTGAAATCAGCCATGATCTTCATCCGCATAGTTCTTGTCATCTTTCAACTGACGAAGCCCTAACCTAATGGGACTCTTACTATAGAATAAAGACAGGGTCAGATAAAGAATGAAGCGAAGACCGGAAGAAGAGCTCATGCTGGGTGAAGAGCAGGCCCGGGCCTATCGGGAAGGGGATTTCGATGAGCCCCACCGTCAGTTTGTGAAATTGTTCGAAGAGCGTTTCGCTTCCGACTCGATAGAAGGATGCGTTCTTGATCTGGGGTGTGGACCGGCCGATATTGCTCTCCGCTTTGCCCGAGCTTATCCCCGATGCCGTGTCCATGGCGTGGATGGATCGAAGGCCATGCTGAAACTTGGGCGGCAGGCTATTTCCAATGAACAACTCGAATCTCGCATTGAGCTTATTGAGCACCTTCTCCCCACCACCGAATTGCCTCGAGACCAATATGATGTGGTGATCAGCAACAGTCTTTTGCATCATTTGAAAGACCCTCGGGTACTGTGGGACTCCATCGACCGGTTTGCCCGACCTGAGGCTCCTGTGTTCGTGATGGATTTGCTGCGTCCTGAAAGTGAAACTCAGGCCCAGGAGATGACCGTAATGTACGCTTCGGATGAGCCCGAGATCTTACGGCGTGATTTTTGCCATTCTCTCCTGGCGGCTTACCGTGAAGATGAGGTGTGTGAACAGTTGGAGCAGGCCGGGTTGACTCAAATGAGGGTTGAGGTGGTGAGTGATCGGCATCTGATTGTGTGGGGGAGGATGGAAGGAGGCTGACCGCCAGGCCTGGTCTGCGACCCGCGCGTTCCAGGTTCCACGTTCCACGTGTAATGAAAAGAGTGTTCCATTCCTTTGGAGCGATGACTAACAACCTGGTGTAGGGGCGCAAGGCTTTGCGCCCACTGCAAGGTCTGTGGAGTTAAGAAGGGCGCACGCCGTGCGCCCCTACTAGTCCTACATCAGATTTCGAAGGGTTTTGAGACGACCTGGACCGTGCGCCTCTACTCTTCCAGTCCTGAATCCTGAAACGTCTTATTGAGACGGGATCAGGGAAGTGGCAGGATCCACGGGGCCCAGAGTTCCGTTGAGCGAAAACAGCCACAGGCTGTCCCCTCGCGGCCCTCTCCCGAAGAGATTCCCGGCCGAAAGCACCGTGACGTATTGTTGGCCCTGGTACTCGAAAACGCTGGCGGTGGCGTTCACCCCGGCACCCGTCTGGAATTCCCACAGCAACTTGCCGTTTCGAGAGTCCATGGCCAGCAACCGGCCGTCGCTTCTGCCCACAAAGATCAGACCGCCGGCGGTGACCACCGATCCGCTGTAACAGAGCTCCGTCCATTTCTGCTGCCAGAGCAAGCGGTTGGTCTTGAGATCCATGGCCGCGAAAATGCCTGGCAG
>JAZFRU010000421.1:0-2145 GCA_036445815.1 Acidobacteriota bacterium
CCCTGGCCGTCGTGGAGTAGTGCTCTCGGCCGTGTGCCCTTCGGCCCTTCGGGCCTCGTGCGTTCCACGTTCCAGGTTCCACGTTCCACAAAAAGAAATGTAGGGGCGTACGGCGTACGCCCTCCGATCAGGCGGCAAGCACGGTGTAGCGGCCGCTCTATGAGCGGCCTCGCTCCGCTCCCCCGCGTTCCAGGTTCCAGGTTTAACGTTCCACGAAAAGAAATGTAGGGGCGTACGGCGTACGCCCGCCGATCAGACGGCAAGGCCAGTGTAGCGGCCGCTCTATGAGCGGCCCTCCGGATTCGGCGCATGGCATCCTTCTTTCTTTCGTGAAACCTGAAACGTGAAACGTGAAACGCGCTGACCGGAGGTCAGCGCAGCCCTGCGCTCTTGCTTTATCTTCTGAAATCCATTAGCCTCGGCTCAAAATGACGGAAGATGTCGTTGACTTTCCAGAAATTGTGGAGATTCCCATCTTCCCCCTGCCCAATGTGGTGCTGTTTCCACGGACCCTTCTGCCTCTTCATATTTTTGAGCCTCGCTACAAGCAGATGATCGGGAATGCCCTGGAGGGCAACCGGCAAATCGGAATCGTGCTGTTGCAACCTGGCTGGGAGGGCGGCCACCAGGGCAATCTTGAGGTGTTCGACACCGGAGGTGCGGGAGTCATTTCCGAGTACAAGAGCCTGGAAAAGGGGCAATACCATATTCTCGTGAATGGGAGTCATCGTTTTCGGATCATGGATTTCATCCAGGAGGAACCCTACCGAGTAGCCCGGGTGCAGGTGTTGAAAGACGTACTTCCCAGCGATCGAGAGGCCAACGAGATTGCGACCGAGTTGGCGTTGAGGTTCACCGAGCTCAACATGAAAAGCCTCGCTTCGGAAATGAATCTGGATCTACTGGAACAGCTTGATTTTCCTACCCTGGTCAATTCTATCTGTTCTTCCCTGAGCCTTTCCGTGTATGACAAGCAGAAGCTTTTGGAGCTGGACAATGTCAAATCCCGGGCTCAGATGATCCTGGATGTTTTACGACAACAGGTCTCAAGGGGCCGCTTTGTTTCCCAATTCAGCTATCTGAAACCGGAGGACCCGAGAGTCAACTAGCCGCCATGAAGATTCCGAGTCAAAATCGCGTGATCTCATGGTGGGGTGGGTTGATTTTATTCAGTTTCGGATCCGGACTCTCGATTCTGGCACAATCTCAACCGGCTTCGGTCGCTGGACAGGAGCAGCCGGAGATCATCGAGGAGGATCTGTCGATCCTGAGTGATCGAATTCTCAATTACCAGATTGAAGTGGCACTGGACCCCGTCGAGAAGACCGTGGAGGGCCATGAAATTCTGACCTGGAAGAATCCAGGTGAAGAGCCCGTTCGAGATTTTTGCGTTCACCTGTATCTGAATGCCTTCAGGAACAATCGCTCCACTTTCATTCGGGAGGGACGCTTTCGTTCGCTCTGGTCTCAGGAGGAGGAGATTCCCGAGGACTACTGGGGATTCACCCGGGTGGAATCGGTCAAGGTTCTGTCTCCCGGTCGTCAAGTGACCGGGCTCGATTACGTCCATCCGGACGATGAGAATTCCGAAGATCGCACGGTTTTGATGGTGCACGTGGATGAACCTCTTCCCCCTGGCGAAGCGATTCAATTCAGGATCGACTTCGAGTCGAAGCTCCCCCGGGGGACCCGGCGCACCGGCTGGGCCGAAGATTATTTCTTTGTGGCCCAGTGGTTCCCCAAGATGGGCGTTCTCGAGGAAGAAGGATGGAATTGTCACCAATACCATCGATCAACCGAATACTTTGCCGATTTCGGCGTCTATGACGTGTCCCTCACCGTACCGGAGGACTTTGTGGTGGGTGCGACCGGGAAGCGGATGAGCCAGCAGGACGACTCGGACGGCCGGGTGACCTACCGCTACTATCAGGAGGACGTTCACGACTTTGCCTGGACTGCCAGTCCGCGTTTTCTGGAGAAGCGGCAGCTCTTCACCGATCCCATCCTGCCGGAAGTGGAGGTCACACTCCTGCTCTTGCCCGAACATGACCATCTCGAGCAGCGTTACTTCACCGCAACCGCCCATGCCCTTCGTTACTATGGCCGCTGGTTCGGAGCTTACCCCTATGAAACGATCACGGTGGT
>JAZFRU010000422.1:0-3142 GCA_036445815.1 Acidobacteriota bacterium
TCAAGAAATCCTCTGATTACGCGAACCAGGCACTTCAGGCCACAGACAAGGCCAAGAAATCCGACAGTCAGACCGACGAGCAGTGGGCCGAACAACTGCGCCAGGTCCGTGGATTTTGCTATCGTGCTTTGGGAGAAGCGGATTATGTGAACAAGAGGAACTCAGCAGCACTGGGGAACTTCGAGAAGTCAGTCGAACAAGACGCCAAAAACGACTTTGCGCAATACCGCCTCGGATTGATCTATTGGGGGGCTGGAAAGACAAATCTGGCCGTTCTGTCCCTGGCCAGATCATCCGTGTTGAACGGCCCGAGTTCCAAAGAGGCGAGGGACCAGCTCAACCAGCTGTACCGGTCTGCTCACGGCGGTACCAAAGGTCTTCCTGCCGTGATTCAGAGGGCACGGAAAGATATGGGCCTGTAGAGGGATCCGGGGCCCTTATTCCTGATACGTTTTCTAGTCGCAGTTCGCCATCGCCTTCATCTGATCGAAGCGAAACCGTAAGGAAAGGGTGTGTCCCGCGGCTCAGCTGGCTTCCGCGGTTTCCACTTCTTGCAGGGGCTTGGTGATTCCCAGGGCCACCTTGACTTCGTGTTCAAGCTTGTCCTTGATGTCGGTATTGTCACGGAGAAAGTGTTTGGAGTTCTCACGTCCCTGCCCCAATCGTTCCTGGCCGTAGGAAAACCACGAACCACTTTTCTCCACAATCTTGTGGGTAACGGCCAGATCCAGCAGCTCCCCTTCCCGAGATATCCCCAGTCCGAAGTTGATGTCAAACTCGGCGGCTTTGAAAGGCGGAGCCATCTTGTTCTTGACGACCTTGACCTTGGTACGATTCCCGACGTTCTCATCGCCTTCCTTGATCGCACCAATGCGCCGGATATCCAGACGAACCGAGGAATAGAACTTCAAAGCTCGGCCTCCCGTGGTTGTCTCCGGGTTCCCGAACATAATTCCGATCTTTTCACGAATCTGGTTGATGAAAATGAAACATGTGTTGGATTTGGCCACAATCGCCGTCAGCTTTCGCAAGGCCTGAGACATCAGCCGGGCATGCAACCCCACATGCGAATCCCCCATTTCACCATCCAGTTCAGCACGAGGAACCAGGGCCGCCACAGAATCGATGACCAGTATGTCGATGGCACCACTGCGCACCAACATTTCAGCTATCTCCAGGGCCTGCTCTCCGCTATCCGGCTGGGAAACCAATAACTCGTCGATGTTGACCCCAAGGTTGTGAGCATATTCGGCATCCATCGCGTGCTCTGCATCAATGAAGGCGGCCGTCCCATCCAGCTTTTGGGCTTCGGCTATGACATGCAGCGCGACGGTAGTCTTTCCACTCGACTCCGGACCGTAGACCTCGATCACCCGTCCACGTGGCAGTCCCCCAATACCCAGGGCGGCATCAAGGGACAGGGAGCCGGTAGAAATGGCCGGAACACTGAAGGAGGTCTTGTCCCCCAGTTTCATGATCGCCCCCTTGCCAAATTGCCGTTCAATCTGGGTCAGTGCCATCTCTATATTACGACTCTTGTTGCGCTCTTCACTCATGCTTTCACCTCTCTGTTAGTAGTCCTGCTATCCCATTTATCCCGCCATTTTAACCCATACCCCCGACGAGGTGCCTGTTACTCATTACGTCGCAAATCCTGGAAATGCGAAAAAAAGTGAGGCTGCGGGCAAAAAACACGGTCCGCTGCCAAACCGAGCCAATCTGCTGGCGCCTCAGGACGACTTCACCACCTGGCGTCAAACCAATTCGATCGCGATAGCGACGGCATTGCCACCGCCCAGGCATAGACTGGCAACTCCCCTGCTGCAGTTGCGACTTCTGAGGGCATAGAGCAAGGTGACCAATACTCGGGCACCACTGGCCCCAATGGGATGCCCCAGAGCCACAGCTCCACCATGGACATTGAGTCGAGACGGGTCCAGTGGAACCTCCTTGATGAGGGCTACCGACTGGGCGGCAAAGGCCTCATTGACCTCATACAAGTCTACCTCCGCATCGCTCCAGCCGGCACGCTCCAGAACCTTATGAATGGCATCCACAGGAGCCATCATGATCAAGGAAGGTTCAATCCCTGTCGTCACCGAGGCAACGATTCGAGCCATCGGCCTCACCTCCCAATGCTTCAGCGCTGCTTCTGAAAGCAGAGTAAGTGCCGCCGCTCCATCACTGATCTGAGAAGAATTTCCGGCCGTCACCAGCCCATGGTCCTTGAAGACCGGCTTCAACTGTGAAAGGGCCTCCAGAGAAGTATTCTCGCGAGGCCCCTCGTCCCTGTCCAAAAGAACAGGCTCGGAACCCTCTACCGGGACCTCGATGGGAACGATCTCATCCTGCAACCGCCCCTGGGCGATTGCTGAAATCGCCCGGGTATGTGAACGAAGAGCATACTCATCCTGTTGGCACCGCGTCAGTTCATACTTTTCCGAAATCAACTCGGCCGTACACCCCATGTGGTAATCACCATAGGCATCCCATAGACCGTCATGCACCATGGAATCTTGAGCTTCCTGTCGAGAGGAGGGGCCTTTCCTTTCCCGAGGCAGGAGAAATGGAGCCTGGCTCATGCTTTCCATGCCTCCGGCCACCACGACCTCAACATCCCCCACCTGAATCGCCTGCCCTCCCAACATGACCGCCTTGAGGCTCGAACCACACACCATATCGATCGTGAAAGCTGCCACGGGGACGGGGATTCCTGCTCCTAACGCAGTCTGGCGTGCAGGATTCTGTCCCAGACCTGCGGACAGGACGTTTCCCATGATCACCTCCTGGACAGCCTCCGCCGGAATTCCGGCCCGCCGAATCGCCGCCTCGACCACCCGAGTTCCCAACTGGACGGCAGAAACAGACTTGAGTGCTCCCCAGTATCTACCTATCGGTGTCCGGCAGGCAGAAACGATATAGGCATCTCGCATGGGGGGAATAGTATCAGGAAGGGAGAGCGAAGACAGGCGTCAGGGGGCAGCCGGTCAGCGCTTCGGCCCTTCGGCCAGCGGGCAGGAGTCAGGTTCCAACATGACAGGTATTGACAGACGAGGTGGCAGGATGCTTTAATTCACCGTTCCGATTACTTTGGAGGCCATATGTCGAAGTTTTGTGATATTTGTGGAAAGGGACCCCGCTT
>JAZFRU010000423.1:0-4297 GCA_036445815.1 Acidobacteriota bacterium
TATTTGCTCCAGATGCTTGGCATAGGCCCAATCCGACTCCGGCGGAACCCCCTCAGGCAGTTCAATGGGATCCTGCCCCGAAAGAAACCAGGTCTGGTTACCCATTACCAAGACAAACAAGACAATGAAATGTCGATAGGATCGCAGCTTCATCAAGCCCCCCTCTCCTCTAGCAAGTGGTGTCACGAAAAATCGAATGTTCAACGGAATTATTAAAGTTCTTGCAGCGAATGGCAAGTTCGATCTTGGTTTTTTTACTGGAGCCCCATCGATTCAGCCTCAGAGGCCTCTCCCATGGAGGGCTATTTCTTGGGCTTTATTATGATGCAAGGGACGCACGGCGTGCGCCCATCGATCAGGCGGCAAGTCCAATGTAGCAGTCGCTCTGTGAGCGGCTATCCGGATTCGGCGCAGGAGGTAGTTCTTCTTTCCGTGAAACGTTAAACCTGAAACCCGCTGGTCAGAGACCAGCGCCCCCTTCTACGAAACGTCAGAGGATCGAGAACACAATCCCTTGTCAGCCGGTCAGCCACTCAGCCTTCACTCGTTATAGCGCTGCTGATACATCTCCCGAAGTGCTTCCCCCTCTTCGGGACTGAGTCCCTTGACCCACTGATGTTCCTCCTGGGCCAGAAGGGCATCCACTCTCTGTTGGTACTTCCTCCCCATGGCCGTGCTCTTGTTACGAGCCGCCTCGATTACGGCCGGCAGAAACTCGTCATAAAAATGCTTGGAGACCTCATACATGCCATGCCAGTGGGTGTAATCGGGCCCCATCATACTGGCGCCGTGTCGAGCTCGCCGACCTTCGTGGTGCCACAATTCCCAGTAAACCCACTGCACGTGGTGCTCAAACGGGGCATTCGGATTCAACACCCCATCGGCCGTAAGATCATCCATGATGGACTTGGCGGGTTTGGCGAATTTTTCATTGTAAAGAATGACGAGATCATCAAACTGCTTATAGAAGTTATCGACGTAGGTATTGTTGTGACAATTCAGACAGGCCCCTTTCATCACCTGTCTTCGTTCCTCCCAGGTCACGATTCGGGCCACCTGCCGGGGGACCGTGCGGCTGACAAGCTGCTCATTTTCTACCACCTTTTCAATGGTCTCAACGGTATCGCCAATCTCGGGAAGTTCCCGGGTATCGGGATAGTCTTCCTTGAATCCGTCCTGGTAGATCACCGAATTCAGCAGGGTGCTGACAACCGGACGCAGGGTCCAGCTGATCCGTTCACCCACATCGTGACTGTTGGCGGTGTACTGTCCATTGGGAGTCATATAGCTGCTGATATGACAGGTGGCACAGGTGGGGGCCGCCGAGTAGTCTCGACCCAGGACCCAGTCTCCCCGCGTGTCCAGAGCCATTCGATCACGGTTGGCATAAAAGGCGATGCCATGCTTGGATTCGTTGTAGATTTCGATCTGAGGATGATCCGGTCCCATGTGACACTTGCCGCAGTTCTCCGGTGAACGGGACAGTTTGGCCTCAAAGGCATGCCGAGAATGGCAGGCATGGCAGGACCCCTTGGACCCGTCGGGATTCAGACGACCGATGCCGCTGTTGGGCCAGGTGTCGGCATCAATGACCGGTCTGTTCTCGTTCCCGACGGTGATAACCTGTCCTTCTTCATCGCGTTCGAACCGGATAATGCTTCCGTGACATTGCCAGCAGCCATTGACGGCATCGGCGTTATTGCCCGGCATTCCGGCCGCCTTTTCCGCCAGTACGTTGTCCAGACTGGCCAGGATTTCTCCCGCCTTGGCATGATGACTCTGGGAAAACTCCGCATACTGCTTTTCGTGACAGTTGGCACAATCCAGCGGCGTGACCAGGGCGGCAACGTATTCCCCTTCGTGCAGCCAGGCATCCACTTCGCCCTGATTGGCACCATGGCAGTCCACGCACCCTACGCCGTAAATCGCGTGCTGGGAATGCTCCCATTCCATGACCAGCGCCGGAGAATCCCTCCGATGGCAATCCACACAGCCCTCATTGAGCGCCGTGACCACCGGGTCCAGCTGTTGTTCCCCCCGAAGGCGCTTACTCTCCTGATACGCCACCAGAAGAAGTGAGGCCAAAAAGAGAAAGGCCAAGGCTGCCACTATGAATCGTTTGGAGGTTAAATCCATCTTTTTTCACCTTCCTGAAACACGCTAGTCGTTAATGCACTCTCATTGCATACCCGATCAAACAAAGGACTCCCAGACGGTCAGAACCAGAAATCCTAGAAAAGCAAGAACGCCGACCATCACCCAGACTCGATCCGACACCTTGAATTTTCGAGTCAGCCACTCTTCGACAAATGGCCACAAAAAACAAATGGCTCCCAGGGCCATGGTAAACACCACGCTCACACGCAGCGAGGTCAATTGGAGCAGTCGAAAGTTAAAATAAAAATACCATTCCGGTTTGATGTGCTCCGGTGTTTGAATCGGATTGGCGGGTTCTCCCAGGCCGGCAGGAAACACCAGGGCCATGATGGTCAACAAATACATGAGGAGGACCCCGATCAGCAGTTCGGTGGTGGCATGGTCCGGCCAGAACCTAAAATGACGAGCCTCCTCCGGAACCTCCTCGCCTTCAAATTTCAGTTCGGTGACGCCGTGTAGGCGAATCAGAAGAACGTGCAGAAAGATCAGCACGAAGGCCAGCGTCGGCAAAAGACCGATGTGGAGCACATAAAAGCGAGTCAGGGTGTTCTCGCTTACTTCCGGTCCACCTCTCAGAAAGTAGGCCAGGCTGGGACCGATCAGCGGAACGGCCTCGGCCAGATTGGTACCGACGGTGGCCCCCCAGAAACTGAGTTGTTCGTAGACCAGCGAATAGCCGGTAAACCCAAAAGTAAGCGTCACTCCCAGCAACAGGAATCCGATGCACCAGTTGAGCTGTCGAGGATGACGATATCCACCCGTGAAGTAGACCCGCAACAGGTGCAGGAACATGGCAACGATCATGCAGTTGGACGCCCATTTGTGAAGGGAACGGATGTACCATCCGAAACGCACGTCCTGCGTAATCTCGGCGATGCTCTGGTAGGCTTGATCCGGTGAAGGGATGTAGTAAAAGGTCAGAGCGATGCCCGTCACAACCTGGATAACAAAGAGATAAAGAACCGTTCCCCCCAGGCAAAACCACCATTTTTTGATGTGGTAAGGGACCGGCTCCGCACTGGCCTGCCGAACCAGTTCCCAATCAAAGGGGAATAACTGGGAGACCCGATGGAGAAGGCCTGCCTGAGAGGATTGCTTCTCCTGCAGTTCCGCCATCAGGTGCGCCTCCGGCTGGCTGCCTTCACCTCGATGTAAATAACGCCGGCGGCCTCATCGATTTGTAAAGGAACGGGGGTCAGATTCTGGTTCCCATCGGCAGGAGGACCCGAAACCGCCTTCCCATCCACATCAAAGACTCCCCGGTGGCAAGGGCAAAAATACCTCTGCTCCTCTTCTTCCCAGTGGATCTTGCAACCTAGATGGGGGCAGGTGGAATTAAAGGCCTGGAATTCTCTCTCCGTTTTCCTGCGGAGCAGGATCTCGTTGCCTTCCAGATCGAAGAACGGTCGGACTCCGCCGACTCGAATCTGGCTGATTTTACCTGCAAAGAGATTACGGGTTCGGGCCTTGATTTGCCGGGGAAGCAGAAAAAGAAGCCCCTCAAGGGCGAAGACACCATAGCTCAGGCCAAGACCCACGCCCATCGCCACGGTCGCCAGCCAATCTCGACGACTGGATTTATCCGTTTCGTCCATCGTGCGACCTCATCTACCCCCAGGTCACTCCGCTCCCTCGACACCGGTCGAGCACGTCGATCATGTTATCAGGAGGGCTCTGTCAACAACAAGATTTTCAGCTGCTTCTGGGTAGCGAATCTGAACATAAAAAGCAGGCGATACCTAAATCCGCGAATGGCTGCGCTCGGCGGGTTCGGCGGTCAGCGCTTCGGCCCTTCGGGCCTCCCGCGTTCCACGTTCCAGGTTCCACGTTCCACGGAAGAAAAGTAAGGGCGCACGGCGTGCGCCAATCCGGATTCGGCGCGCTGAGGCGCCTCCCACATTCCGGGCTAGCCTGGACGGTGGAACGCGCTGGTCGACGACCCGCGGTCGGTCATCCGGTCAGTCCAGCACATCCAACAGCCAGCTCAACTTCAGCAGCAGACTTCTATCGGATATCCTGTTTCTCATCGATTCGATCCCCCGGGTGTCGTTGTACACCAGAAACAGCCCGGCATTGGCCGCCTGGATCCATCCGAAACGAAGGTTCATCGACCACAGGTCATCCCGGTCATTGTACTGAA
>JAZFRU010000424.1:0-4647 GCA_036445815.1 Acidobacteriota bacterium
CCCGGCGGTGTCATCCGGGATCAGAAGCTCCAGAGAGAGATCGTCGATCGAGTCAGACAGGCTGCCGTGGAGGAGGGCTTGACGTTCAGTGGTGAAGTGGCCTCCCCATTGGAAGGCCGGAAAGGTAACCGGGAGTTTTTCCTCTTCCTGAGAAGCTAGGGCTAACCCGCATTTCTCACACCTTCTCGTCACGAAGCGGTGCAAGGGTCGGCCTGACAAGGCGCATGACCCACAAGGCGGGTACCCCAGGCCCCCGCAAACGTACTGTAAGGTACGTTGAGGAGGCTGACGGAGTGCAACACCGTCAGGACGGATCATGGTGCCGATGCAGTAGAGAGGGTGTGAGAAATGCGGGCTGAGGCCGCTGGTCTGCGACCAGCGTGTTTCACGTTTACCGTTTCAGTTTTAACGTAAATCTTGAAGGTGGGAGGCGCCTCCCACACTCCGGACTCTTCCCCACCCAACCATCCAGGTTAATTGGGTTTTGAGACAACCTGGGCCGTGCGCCCCTTCTTTAGTTTGTTAGACATCGCTCCGAAGGAACGACAGAGTCTGAGACAGGGCGGAGCGCCCTGTCTCAGTTTTCTTCTCTGTGCCCTTGTGTCTCTGTGGTGGAGGCTTTCTCTGTGCCTTTGTGGTGAAGGCATTTTATGAGGTCTTCCACATACCGCGCCAACTCATCCATGTTGCGGTCAAAGTTTTTCCAAAAGGAGGAAAGACCGGACTCTGCCGTGTCGGAAACGACTTTGGGAGCAAGGCAGGGAACAGCGTGCCGGTGCGCCAGCTCAAGCGCAACGGCACTTTCCATATCGCAGATGTGGGCTCCATGTTTCTGGTACAGGGCCCTTCTCGATCGAGCTCTCACCACGGGAGTGGACACCGTCAAGCCACGCCCGGAGATCTTCACTTGGCCAGAATTTCGAAGAGCGGCGACGATTTCGGCATCCACAGAAAAACAGGATCCGTCCTCTAAACACCACTCCTTCGGGAGGACCACATCGCCCATTTGGAGGGCAGGATCCAACTGCCCGGCAGTGCCTGTAAAGATGAACAACGAAGGGATTTTCTCCGCAAACCGCTTTTCAAGACACTGTCGGGTTCTCTTGGCTCCCAAGCCGGTTACAAGAAATTGGCAATCAAGCCCCAGGCGTCCACGAAGGGCGGAAGACTCCCGCTTCAGGGCGCAGGCGATGAGCAATTCGGGGAATTCATGCATCATTCGGGTTGAAAGTAGTACATTTTTTCAACTTTGTGCTGAATTTAATAGCATCATTCACAAATCTGATGATATCTATCTGTCATGCGTTGTCCATTTTGTGATCACAGTAAAGATCGGGTCGTCGATTCGCGGGAAGCCAAAGAAGGAAATGTGATTCGCCGGCGACGCGAATGTCTCAGCTGTAAGCGTCGATTCACTACCTACGAACGAATCGAAGACATCCCTTTCATCGTCGTCAAAAAGGGCGGATTGCGAGAACGGTTTGATCGCTCTAAATTGCGTGCAGGCTTATTGAAGGCATGTGAAAAAAGATCTGTTCCGACCCGCGACCTGGAAGACATCGTGGAAACACTGGAACAGCGATTCCTGGAAACACCGGACCGCGAACTGACTTCTCAGGAGATTGGCGAATACGTGATGGAATGTCTGAAACAGATCGACAAGGTTGCCTATGTACGATTCGCTTCAGTCTACCAGGAATTCGAGGACCTGAAAGAATTCATAACAAAGATCGATCAAGTTCTCGAGTAACTGACGTTATGAGCACGAATGATGCGTGCGAACTGGATCTGATCGATTGGATTCGCCAGCATCCCCAGGACTTCCCTTCCTCTCTGGTCAAATCTGTTGGAGATGATTGTGCCGTCTTTGACACTCGAGGGATGTCCCAACTCGCGGTCACCACTGACAGTTTGTTTGAAAATGTCCACTTTCGCCGTTCCACAAGTCCCTATTTTCTGGGCCAAAAATCACTCCGGGTTAATCTCAGCGACCTCGCCGCCGTAGGTGCATCCCCTTATGCCTGCCTGCTCAGTCTCGGCCTACCCTATGATCTCACTCAGGAATATTTTTACGGCTTCATGAAGGGCTTCCTGAAAGATGGAGCCAAATGGAAAGTGCCGCTCATTGGAGGAGATTTATCACGCAGCGAAAAGGTCGTTGTCAATGTAACGGTATGGGGTTGTTTTGAAAGGGGAGTTCCTGTCTGGAGATCGGAAGCTCAGGATCAAGACCAACTGGTCCTGATCGGTGATGTGGGACTCTCCCGACTGGGACTGGAAATGCTCCAGTGCCAAGACTCCACCTCGTTGACACAGCTGGCAAGTGAAAAAGAACTGGTTGATTGGGCCCAAGACCCATTTCGCGCACGCTGTCTCATGGCCCACCTGCTCCCCCGGCCTCTGGTGGAGACCGGGAATTGGTTATCTGAAAATGGTCTCGTCAATGCCATGATTGATGTGAGTGACGGCCTGTGCTCTGACCTGCTTCACATTGCCCGTGAAAGCGGGTTGACGGCGGACATCTGGGTTGACCAGCTCCTTCCTGAACAGGGATGGGGCGCTGTCACGGCACTGGATGCGGCACTGGACGGGGGAGAAGACTACGCGCTTCTGGCCGCCGTCTCCGAAAAACAGTTGACCCGTCTTGGATCCAGCTACCCTTCGGAATTTCCATCTTTTCGTGTTATCGGTCACCTGTCCTCCGGGGAGCCTGCCGTGTATCTGAACCGGTCGGAACGGCGAGAGAAGTATGAACCCAAGGGGTTCGATCACTTCGAACACCGTTCCACGAAAGAAAGAGTCAAGGATTCAGAATCCAGAACAACCATCCAGGAGTCAGAAGAGCCCACCTCTTAACCATGCTCGATTGTGCGAATGTAACCCGATGCTGAAGCGAGATTCCACGTGGAACGCGAATCGTGTTTAGTGTTACAATAACCGCTTCAATTTTCTTGTTCACATGACTCACCGAATCACACACCTCTTCGTCGTTTTCCTACTGTCAGCCGTCGGGTGCCACTTGTCCGTTGTACGGGGCCAGAGTGCCGCCACAGAAGAGGATCTGGTCAATATCCAGTTCACGGCGGACATCCGAGTGTTTGCGGTCATGGCCGCCCTCAACGCGGCAGGATTCGACTACGAATCCCCGGGAAAGGAAATGTCTCAGGTTCGTCAGTTCATTCGACGAGAAACTGAGAAACTGGACCCGAATCTGTTGGAAGAGCTTCGAACATTCTACGGCAGCCACAACCTGGAATCGAATGACGCCGACCAGCAGGTCGCATACACCTCTCTGGCCCTGGTGCTTTCCGGACCTCCTGATTTTCAGGTAGCGGTCCAGGAAAACGAACTGCCGAGAGATGTGCGAGAAGTCCTGGGGTTCGAATTACTTGTCAGAAAATTCTACCAAGCGGCAAATATCGAGTCGTTGTGGCAAAGCCAACAACCCACCTATGAGAAAGAACTCGCCTCTTACCGGACAGTCGTGAAAGGCTTGATTGCTCAGACTCTGGATTATTTTCGGATCCCACCACGGGTGGTGATGGATCGGCAGATCATTCTGATTCCTGACCTGCTGAATGCCAAAACGATCGTCAATGTCCGTAACCTGGATTTTGTTTATTACGTTGTCGTAGGCCCCACGGACGTGGCTGCTGAAAATCATCGTCAGGTCCAACACGAGTATCTCCACTTCCTGATCGATCCTTTGATTGAAAAATTTGGAATGAACCTGATCAAGCACGGGGACCTCCTGGAACTGGCTCACGCTCAACCCGAACTCAAGCCACAATTTGAAAACAAGTTTTTCCTTCTGGTGGCGGAATCTCTGATCGAAAGCGTGCTCTTGAGACTTCACGACTCCGAAGACGCCGATCGAGAAATGGTGAGACTGTTCCGGCAGGGATTCATTTTCGCTCCCTACTTCAGTCGAGAACTCAAACGTTACGAACGGGAAACCGAGATGGTTTCCTTCCCATCCTATGTGGAAACACTTCTGGGCCGAATTGAAAACTCTCTCATCGAGGAAGATGCAAAGGTAATCGCAGGCCTGGAAGATGACTTTGCAGGGGTGCGCCTCCGGGAAATCGAGGAACAACAGCGAAGTGAGAATGCAGCCAAACAGCGCAACCGGCTGACTTCTCTATTGAATGAGGCAGTGATCCTCCTTTCCAAAAGGGAGTATCAGCCCGCCCGAGAATCGCTGCTGAAGATCCTGTTGGAGGAACCTGACAATGGGAATGCCCACTTTTACCTGGCTCAGGTCGCCTCTCAGACAGACCAGCACGAAGAAGCCCTCGAGTATTACACCCGCGCGGCAAACACACCGGGCATCGCCACCTGGGTTCAGGCATGGTCTTTACTGAGAATCGGAAAATATCAGGCTTTTCAGGGACAAATGGAAGAAGCTCGCACGCTTTTTGATCGTGTTTTAGGGTTGGAGGGCGATCTACGAGGCGCGAAGGAGGAAGCCCAGGAATCTGCAAATAGGCTGCAATAATAACGTCTCGACGCCGAGATTGCCCTTGAGGTAGTTTTCAAGTTTATGTAACATTCTCGGACGCCGACTTCTGGTCGGCGATTTCCGGAAATCAAGTTGTGGAGGACATCATGAAACGTTTCTTAGTCGTATTTATTTTAGCTGCAGGT
>JAZFRU010000425.1:0-3677 GCA_036445815.1 Acidobacteriota bacterium
ATCCTGATGGGACAATCGGTAGCGTGGCATGGCCACCTGCAACTCACTGCCGGCCGGATCCAGGCCCATGGTGATGGCTCGCTTGATGAGTCGTTCCGTATAAGGTGGGTGTCTCCTTCCTCCTGAATGTTGTACTCCGTAGGGCTTGCTTAAGGCGGACTAGGTGAGATTGGAAGGAGTCACACCACCTTCCGGCCTGCCGCGCCCGTCCCGGCCATGACAATTCACACAGGGCATCACCGATGCCGGGACCTGGAGATCCGCTTGGCCGAAAAGAGCGGTGATCTCTCCGCCGGAAGGACTGGTTCCCTTCAGATAGATTTCCCTTCCCCTCTTTTCCTGTGGGGTGAACCGGTCAATAGCTAGAGAGAGCGTTCCCCCCAAAAGCAGAAAGAGACTGATCAGCAAGGTAATAGCAAATGGCGTTGAGACACCTCTTCTATACACAGCGATTACCTCTTCTCGCTTTTTCTGGTTTGTGGCTTCTCTTCCTGGTCGTTGAGCACGCTTTCAACGATCTCCAGAACCTGCTCGGCAGGGGCTAAGCCAAAGGCTTTTTTCCACAGTCCTGTCGGTTCGTTTCCAATCAGGAGAACACCCAGATGGTTCTCCTTGGGATCGACATACTGGCCCAACTTGTAGAGGATGAAGTCGACGTTCTCTTTCTTGCCGGTTAGGAAATACCACCCCGGCCCTGCACCAAAGCTCTTGGCGAACTCCTTCAGCCGCTGAGGGGTGTCATTTTCCGGATCCACCGAAATGGAAATGAGGCGAACCTCTTTCTCCAGCTTCTCCCCCAGATGGGCCTGAAGCTGGGAGAAGGTCTTGCTCATGAGGGGACACATTCCGGTGCAGGTGGTGAAAATGGTGTTGATGACCACCACCTTGCCCTGAAGCAGGTCCGAGTAGAAGCGCATCTCCTGACCTTCCTGATTGATCAGGACCGCATCGGTAAAGTATTCCCTGGCTGGTGAGGGAGTGTCGACTCGAGCGGAAGTTTCAGCCGTGCCGGCTGAGACAACCGATCCCTGGGAGAACCCCCAGAGTAAAACGGAACATCCGTACACAAACAGACGAAGTGTCTTCATGGTTAGTCTCCCTCTTCCATCATGTTGTCGATCAAATTTGCCAGTTTGTCCGCCGATACCAGTGCATGTGCCCGTGTCCACTCTCCCCGGTCACTGTTTCCAACCAGAACAATGGGAGAGTGATCTTCTTTGTCGACCGTGAAGACTTTGAGAACCTTCAGGAGATCGTCCACCGTCCTCTTGGGACCGGTCAGCAACGTCCAGCCCGGACCTCTATGGAACTTTCCTGCCCACGCCTTTAGCCGTTGGGGGGTGTCCACCGCCGGATCCACGCTGATCGAAATCAATTCCACATCTCTGCCCAGTCGGTCACCCAGGAGTCGCTGGAGTTTGGAGAAGTTGGCGCCCATGGGAGGGCAGATGGTAGTGCAGGTTGTAAAGATGGTATTGATCACCACCACCTTGCCCCGGACCAAGTCGGAGTAAAAACGCACTTTCTTCCCGTCCTGACTGATGAGCACCACGTCGGGAACCGATAACTGGTCAACAACCGCCGGCTCCCCAACTGGCGCCATGGAGTTGTGATGTAGGTGGGACTGCCCGGCCGCTGCCCCCGAAGTGAAGAGCAACAGCAGACACATCAGTTTGCGGTCTCGTCTATTAATTAGCATGTTGCTCCTTGACTCGAAGAGTGAGAAAGGGAGATTTGTTGTAGGTCAGACCCAGTGATTGGGATGCAGCAAAAACGTAGTAGACGCCGGGTGTGGGCGGAGCAAAATGAAGCTGGTAGACTCCTTCTCCGCTCTCCTGGACCCGGTGCCGTTTCTGCCAGATGCCCGGTGCTGCAAAGGTGAGGATCCGCAGATCAGGCACCGCTTTGAGCGGCTCCTGGGTGGTGGGATCCGACAGTTTGAAGGTGAGGGTGACGGTCTCCCCCACCTGGAGATCCCGACTTTCAGCCGTCGCTTCCACGTGAGCAGCTTTCAGTCGTCTCCGTTCGGCCTCCAGTTCAGGACTGGGCGCCACCGTCACCGGGAAACAATGGATGGTGCGGGGAGAGTCCAGGAAGAGGGCTACGTGGTAAGGACCGGGGCGCCTCAAGGTCGCCGTGGTCTCATAGGAACCGGGGATGCTCTCGCGAAAGCTTCTGTCCACCGCCAGCACCGCACGGGGCTGCCGGCCATAGTTCTGGAACTGGCCCATGGGAGCAGCCATGCCTTCCTTGTAGAAGTAGATGGCCCTGTCGACAGGGTTGGCCACCAGAACCGCCGTGGCCCCAGGAGCCTGCACGATCCCATCGGCCGGACTGGGGCGGGAAACCCTTCCAAAGGGAACCTGCCCACCGGTAAAGTCAACTAGGGGTACGGGCTGCCCCTCCTGGCCCACCTGATCCAGAGGAATCATCAGGACGATTTCGCTGTCCCGGTGGCGGACATAGGCCAACTCGTCAGAGAAAGCGATTTGATCGGGGCCTTCCTCCACGTCGGCCGTCTGGATGATCCGGTTCAGAGAAGCGTCCAGAATATGAACCAGGTTCTTGTCATGATTCACCACAAAGCCCAACCGCCCACCGGGAGCAAACTTGATCTGGCCCAGTCCGGATTCGGCCTTCATTCGGGCCATGATCTGGTGATTCTCTGCGTCAACCACGGCAATGGTTCCATCTGTACCATCCACCACGTAGACCGCATCTGCGGCGGCGGAAAAGGCCATCGAAACGGTGTCCTTGCCCACGGGAACATCCTTGATCTTCTCCAGTTTGCGGATGTCGATCACCGACAAGGTACCGCTTGCAGGGTTGGTGATGAAGGCAAAGCGATTGTCTTTGCTGAAGGCGATCTCATGGTGACCTTTGCCAGTCAGGATGTCCTTCGCCACCGTCAGATTGCGGGCGTCGATCACCGTGACCCCGGAGAGATCGGCTTCACTTTTTGGGGTGTCATAAGCCACCCAGAGAAAGTGACCGTCGGGCTGCAGGGCCACCCGCGAGGGGCTCGGTCCCACATCCAGGTTGCTGGTCACCTCCCAGTTGGTGGTGTCCGCCACCGCCACCTGATTGGAAGCAGGCATGGAGACAAACAGCCGGGACTGATCCCGGTTCAGAGTCCAGTCTTCCCCCGGGCTCTTGAGGAAAATCATATCCAGGAGTTTGGTGGTGCCGAATCCGAACAGGGGATCCACCACGGAAATAGTGGCGTCGTCATTGAGAGCCAGAACGTAGTAGACGTTTAGATCCAGTTCCGGAGGTGCCAGCAGGCCGCCGCCGATAAAGGTTTGCACCTTGTCCTGACAGGTCTCCGCCCCTGATTCTTCCTTCTCCGGCAGCCGGTCCATCCAGGCAGCCGGAAAAACGCCCGACAGGGGTGTCCCGGTGTTGGTGTCGGAAATCTTGAAGCGAAAGCGGGTCCGATCTCCTTCCCGGAACCCCTCAGTTTCACCTCCGTCTGGTTCCACCGATTCCATCTGAAACTCGATGTCAATTCCTTCCCGCACAATGCGATTTGCAGAAGCCGGTTCTTGGGCTACTGCCATACCTGCCGATATCCAGGCAATGAACATCGGTGGAAGCCAAAGTTTTCTTTTCAGGTAGATCTCTCTCATTTCTTCCCCCTTCCCCTTCCCCTTCCACCGGGCTCCTTGGGTTCATCT
>JAZFRU010000426.1:0-2193 GCA_036445815.1 Acidobacteriota bacterium
CGCGAGAGGAGGCCCCCACAAACGTACTGTACGGTACGTTGAGGAGGCCTACGGAGCGCAACACAGTCAGGACGGATCATTACGCCGATGCAGTAGAGCAGGCGTGAGGAAGGCGGGCTAAAGAGCGACCGCTACAAAACCGTGCCGACATGAAAAGGACGCGCTGCCCCGCCCCTGCAATCTTGTTTGAGGGCATAGGAAAGAGAAAAGGAAACAAGAAAAGAAATTTCTTCTCTGTGTCTTTGTGTCTCTGTGGTGAAGTCCCTTGCTCACTCCAGATTCATCTGCCCCAGCAAGGCTCGAAAGTCAGGGTCGTCGCGGACGGGGTTCCAGACCGGTTCTGAGACCCAAATGGGAGCGGAAAACCGGTTTTGCTCGATGTAATCCCTGAAATCCTCGAGGGCCTCTTCCTTCTCACCGAGCAGCATGTAATAGAGCCCAGCCCAGGCTACCCCTGACTCCTTCCAATTTTCGAGGGTCCTGATCGCTTCAACGCGATTGTCGGAAGCCAGGAAGCGGTACAGGACGGGAAGATGGGTATTTTCCCCCAGGACGGACCGCCTTTCAACGTACTCGAGCGCTTCGTCATAGTTTCCCTGGTACAGGTAGGCCCATCTCAGATAGTTGCCGGCATAGGCAAATTCGGGTTCCATTTCCAGGACCCTCTGGAACTGTTCGATGGCTCGTTCATACTCGCCTTTTCTCAAAAGCCCCACCCCTAGACTAGAGATAATTTGAAGGGAGAGGGGATCCAGTTCCAACGCCCTGGCGTACTCCTTTTGAGATTCATCCAATCGATCCTGGATCGCCAAGACCGTTCCGTACCAGGAATGGGGATGGGCAAGATTGGGATTCAGTTGGATGGCTCGCTGGAATTCCGCCTCCCCGGAAGACCAGTCCCACTCACCAAAGGCCCGGATCGCCGCCAGGGAGGCGCGCGCCTCGGCCAGCCCACTGTCCAGTTCCAGTCCCTTAAGGGCGGCACTCCTGGCCAGAGGGATGTTTTCGGTCGGGTTGCCGAAGTTATAGAAGGCCATCGTCACATAGGTATCCGCCAGTCCGGCATAGGCCTGTGGGTACTCTGGGTCATGTTCAATCGCCTCCTTGAAATACCGGATGGCCCTCTCATGTCCTGCAGGCGTTCTCGTCTCCCAGTGATACCGTCCCTGAAGATAGGCCCGGTAGGCCTCAGAATTCCGGGTGCTTTGCTCCGCCAGCTGACCCGGTTCCTCACCACTGATCTGCAATCGAAGTCCCTCATAGATCTCCCGGGAAATCTCCTCCTGGACGGCCAGCAGTTCCGCCGAATCTCGGTTGTACTGGTCGCCCCAGAGCACGCTGTTGTCTCTCGCATCCACCAGTTCTGCACTGATCGAGATGCGGTCACCTCGCTGATTGAAGCTCCCTCGCAGCAGGGCCCGAACTCCCAGTGTTTCCGCCACCTGCCGTGAATTGATGTTCTGTCCCTTGTAGCCCTGAACCGAGGAAAAAGAAATCACCTTCAAATCACGCAAGCGGGAAAGGCTGTAAATGATACTTCTGGCGGTCCCGTCGCTGAGATAATCCAGGTCCGGATCATCCGTGGTGTTCTCAAAGGGCAGCACCGCAATGGAGTCGATGGCCTCCCCGGAGGGAGCCGCCGTAAAGGACCAGAAAAAGGCCAAGACCAACAGGACAAGAACCCCTGCTGCTCCAACTACCCAAGGCCACAAAGAACTCCGCTGAGCCGGACCGGCTCCGGATCCTGCTCCGGTTACCACTGACTCCCCCGAGCTATCTCGCTTCAACCGCTTCAGATCGAGCAACAACTCCCTGGAGGTCTGGCAGCGAATCTCCCGATCCTTCTCGAGGGTCTTGTTGATAATACCCTCGATCTGAACCGGCAGCTTCGGATTGAGCTTGACCGGGGCCGTGGGGGCCTTGTTCAGGATCTCATCAAAGAGAACCGCCGTGGTGCTCCACGTAAAAGGCAGCTTGCCGGTCGCCATCTCATACAGCACTACCCCCAGAGAAAACAGATCGGTTCGGGCGTCCAGTTTCTCACCCCGGGCCTGCTCGGGAGACATATAGGCCACCGTCCCCATCGCCGTGCCGGGACTCGTGAGTAACTCTTCTTTCACCGGAAGCGTCGCCATCTGGGAATTCGGATCCGGCTCCCGGGTCAACTTGGCCAGCCCGAAGTCCAGCACCTTG
>JAZFRU010000427.1:0-3427 GCA_036445815.1 Acidobacteriota bacterium
GTGTCGCGGGAACGGCGGCGCCGACATCTTTCTCGGCGAGCGGATTACCGCCTTGGAGCATAGGGGTCAGATCTATATTCTTAGGATTTACGGCCCGCCGCGTATCTCAGTTGAAGAATACTCTAAGAATATAGATCTGACCCTATCCCAGATCTGACCCTAACCCAATCGAGGCCGTTCGATCAAATAAGCTCCTGGATGGACCCGTCCGCTTCGCCACCCTGGAAGTTCTCAGGCGTTGGCACACCCATGATCTCGAACATCGTCCGCCAGAGATTCCCGAGATAATCCTCCTCCTTCTCGATGTGACCACGGTGCTGAACGCCGAGACGCCTGCCGCCACAGAAGAGGGCAGGCAGGTGATGGTTGTGGTGCGCGTTGATCGTGCCGCCAGTGGAACCGTAGACGGCCATCGTATGATCGAGCAGCGTTCCTTCGCCCTCTTTCACGCTCTGCAGCTTATCGATGAAGTATGCCCACTCCTGCATGTAAAGGATGTCGACCTCAGTAAGCCACTTGAGCTTGTCCGAGTCTTCGCCGTGGTGCGTCATCGTGTGGTACCCATAGGGGTTGCCTTCTGATTTCCAAGCACCGGTGCCATCACTGTTGTCCATTCTCGGCTGGTAGGAAACGACGCGAGTGCTGTCTGTCTGAAGTGCGAGTGTGATCACATCGAACATGAAGCGCTGGTAGCGACGGTATTCGAGACCACCTTTACTGGGATCGAGCCCTTGGTCAGCACCAAAGTCGATCGGCTCCACCTCAGGCTTGGGTTTGTAGAGCCAGGATTTTTCCTCCTTCATCGACATTTCCAGATCTCGAATGCCGGTCAGGTATTCATCCAGTTTCTCCTGGTCCCGCTTGCCGAGAGCCGAATTCAGTGCCTTGGCCTCTTCGAGCACTGAGTCGAGCACGCTGGATCGGCGGGCGAATTCCGCCTCCCGCTCCTTGATGGTCTCAGGTGAATCCGGCCGGAATAGCCGGTCGAATAGAATATGAGGTCGGTTCTCCGCTGGAATCGGCGTGCCGTTCCTGGTCCACGAGAGAGTGTTGTCCTGATTATTACCAAAACCAGTGCCACGTCGAATGCCAAGCACGAGAGAACGGTATCTTGTGTTCTGCCCAATAGCTGCAGCCAGCTCCTGATCACAAGAGACTCGCAGCTTCGCCGCAGACTTGTGCGTGTTGGTTCCGGTCAGGAAAGTTCGATCGCCTGCATGGCCACCGGAGTGCGTCAGTTTGAGTCCGCTAATGACAGTGAAGTCTCTCTTATGCTCAGCCAATGGTTCAAGGATAGGAGTCAGCTTGTAGTCAGATCCCGTCTCCACAGGTGTAAAATCACGCCCATTGACCCCCATTCCCCACATGCAAAACACGGCTCGCTTCGGGGTGGAACCCGGCATATTCGCCATTGCGTCGAGCCAAGGAAGAGAGAGAGAAATACCTGCGCCATGCAGGAACTGGCGTCGCGATAGCCTCCAGTTTTTCCTCAGTATGTTCATGGGGATTACTTGGTTTGGAACGCCTCGCTGGCGACGATGGCCTTGATAAGAGCCTGGATTTTAAAATCGTTCGATTGGAGCGTGCTTACGAAAGATTGAATTGTATCACGATCTGAGAATCCGACCGGGCGCCCCAGGGCATACGTTAGCATCCGCTCGGAAAAAGCGTAAGCAAAAGCGTCCTTTTCCTCGAGCAGAGCTGCCTTGAAGTCCTCCAGTGACGAAAATTCCTGGCCACCAGGCAACTCGCCTTCGATTACCAGGTCGGGCGCCTCATTGCTCCTGAAGCCTTCTCCATTCTGCTTGGTCCGCCATTTGCCAATCGCATCGTAGTTTTCCAAAGCGAGACCGTACGGATCAAGGGCGGCATGGCAGGAGGCACAGGTTGGCTCATCACGATGTAATTCCAATCGCTGCCGCACAGTGAGATTTTCTCCCTCGGTATTAGGCTGAACCTCACCTGCATTGGGTGGCGGTGGCGGTGACGGATCGTTGAACAAATTCTCGACCACCCAGGCAGCTCGACGAACCGGCAAAGTGCGCGTCCCATCAGCCAGCAATGTCATGAGTCCGGCCATGCCAAAGACACCGCCTCGATGATGCTCGGGTTTCAAAGATACGCGCCGGAGTGCATCACCTTCCACGCCTTCGATTCCATAGTGCCGGGCCAACCGCTCGTTCACCATCGCAAAGTCAGAATCAAGAAAGCTGGTGATCGGCAAATCCTCGCGAAGAATCACTTCGAAAAAAGCAAATGCTTCCTCTTTCGACGCCTTTTCCAATGCTTCGTCGTATTCCTTATACAGATTCTCAGCCGGCATAATGGAACCGAACTCCCTTACGTGAAGCCACTGGCCGGCAAAGTTTTCAACAAATTCTCGCGCTTTGGGATCTGCCAGCAATCGAGTCACTTGCCCTTGTAACACTTCAGGTCTGGACAACGTTCCGGCCTCTGCGTGACTGAACAATTCAGAGTCCGGCATTGTACTCCAGAGAAAATAGGATAAGCGGGTCGCCAACTCGTAGTCATTCAGGTTCCGAGATCCAGCCGCCGATGGTTCCTGAAGGAACATGAAGCCGGGCGAAGTTAAGATACGCGCCAATCCCACTCGAAATGCTGAATAGAAACTCTTTCCGTCAGTCATTTCAGCTGCAATCAGATCCACTGTCCGATCAATTTCCTCATCTGTCACTGGACGCCGGTACGCGCGAGGCAGAAATTTCTCAATGACGCGACGGGCGTACTTCAGATCTCGAATTTCATCGCCATCATAGAAAATAAGTTGATGACTCTCCGGGGGCCACTCTTCTCTCACCGGTCCTTCGAACTCCATCCAGTCGAGAAAAAAGCGTGGAGGCTCGATATCAGAGTACTTGGGATTAATCTGACGCATCGGCCCCTTCCAGGCTTTGGCTCTCGCCTTGGCATCATCCAGAAAGGCTTGCAGTTTCTCTACAACGGCCTGTTGGCCGGCTGCTCGGGCTCGTTGAATTTTTCCTACGCTACCGGCTGTGTCTCTGAACAGTTGATTGTTCTCATCAGTCGTCACGATGTATTCAGGGAGATGGTTGTAGAGCAGAATGATCTTCCGCCTTTGACCTTCCGCCCCTCGCGGCAAAAACATGGTCGCCTCAACGACACCCGGATCGTCAATCGAAGCCGAAAACGGCAATTCAACGATTGATTCCTGAGGCGTTCCACTATTGTAAACGATCGTCAGAGAAATTGGCTCACCCCTCGCTCCGAGATCGACCCCGCCGCGGACTCGGATTTTGTAATAACCGTCCTCGGGTATCAATCCGTCCACAATCACCTGCGCAATTCGGCCCCTTTGATCGCCGCGCAAATAGATGTCACCCTGCGAAAACATCACGCCGTCCTCAGTGATCACGTGCGCTTTTGGCCCCCCGGGGATCTTCTGTTC
>JAZFRU010000428.1:0-2493 GCA_036445815.1 Acidobacteriota bacterium
GGGGGTTGTTCCCTGCACTGGGGTTCATACGCCAGGCTCCCGATCCCAAAGGATTTTGCCAACTGGCAGAGGGAAACCGGTGTCGATTGGAGCGAAGAAACCTTTCAGGAGGCGGTGGATGAGGCCGTCAAGATGTACCACGTCCATTCCATGGATGAGCACTATGCCACACCCAGACCCTCAACTCTCAGCAGGCCTGGAGAGATGTTTGCTGATGCAGCCAAGAGCCTGGGACTGCCGGTCAATCAGCCTCCAGATCCCAGGGATCAAGGGATATCAGGGATTGCTCGGATCAACTGTATTCTGTGCGGGTATTGTGGAAGCGGCCATTATTGCAAGTACGATTCAAAGGTCACAGGCCTTCTCTATTTGAAACTGATCGGGGAAGAAAACGGCTTACAGGTGATTCCGGATGCGGAAGTCGACCGAGTCATCATTGAAAAGAAGGGTGCCTCTTCGATCGCTACCGGGATTGCTTACACGCAATACGGCGTGCCCAAGGAAGCACACGCTCCTCGAGTCATCGTTTGTTGCGGCACCACTGGCTCGCCGGTGCTTCTCTATCGCTCCGGCTACGGACCCAAGGATCTTTTGGGACAAAGAGCGATCGTCGAAAACGATAACTTGGGACGCCACCTTGATGGGGACATTAGAGGCGGCGCATTTCGCATGGTTGGATTGTTCCCGGAAGATATTCGAAGCCCGGGCACCGGTTCATCGGTGCTGGTTCATGAGGAGGGAGACCGAAACAAGGTCCTCGTGAGCGGGCTGGGTGGTATTGGTTATCCTGAGCAATATCCTAATCTGCTGGCCCTTTCCTCAGTGGCTGAAGAATTTGGATGGGAACATAAGGCTTACATGAGAAATGTCTCTAAGAGGGCAGGGACCATCGTAGCTGACGTCAAAGCACCCATATGGAACAAGGGTAGGGTTGGCTTAGCCGGCGAACACATCTACCGGCGCGATGACCCAGCGGTGCTTACCTTGATTCACAAAGCATGGTCCGTTGCTCGCGATATCTTTTCGAAGGTCAACCCTCAACCGGTCAAACTGGACGGCCCACGCCCGGACTGGTTTACGATTGGCCACGAAGTGGGGACCTGCCGGGCTGGGTTGACGAAGGAAAATTCCGTCGTGACTTCCGATTTTCAGTGTCATGACATCGAAAATCTTTTGATGTGCAGCGCAGCGGTGATTCCTAATGGAAACCATACCTTCTCTCATATGCCCACGGTGACGGTGGCGTGCTATGCCTGGCGGCGAATCGTGGCCAATCACTTCACACGTGGTGCGGCACCTCTGGTCCTGTAGCAGGGGAGGACAAAATGGAAACGAATATGTCACACAAAGGAAAGGATCGGCGCAGTTTTCTTAAGAGAGCCATGCTGAGCCTCGGTGCAGTCGTTTGGATCAACCCGGTTCAACTCGGGTCCGAAGCCGGTCGATTCAGGATTCTTTCGGCTTTGGGAGACACCCTCATTCCTTCAAAACCCGGGGACCCCGGCTTCGTGGATCTGGAACCCCATGGAATTGTGCAGGCAGTGAGCAACACTCTGGTATCGCTTGCCGACAAGCCGCTGGAGCAATTCAACCAGGCTCCCAAGCCAATTTTTCAAGGTCGAACCTTCGTGGAACTGGATCAAGACGAGCGGGTCACTTTCCTCAAGAGGGTAATCGCATCTGAAGACGCAGCGCTCAAGCGAGTCTACAAACTTGTACGCGTGGTAGTCTTGAATGTGTTCTATTCAAATTTCCCAGAACACAAAGTCGCCCGCGACGGGGAGGGAGTACCGATCCTCAAACCCGGAGACCAGCACCAAATCACCAACCCCAATACGGACCGGCTGGTCACCGGTTGGGATGTTGCAGGATATCGAGGCCCGCTGTCTTGGGAGCAGGAAGAGCAAATGAGGGCCAGCATGCAGAAAGTTCACTGGCACGATGACCTTGAAGATCTCATTGTTCGCTACCGTCCTAAGGGACGTTGATGTGAGGAAGTAAAGCACCATGAAACGCAGGGTGACGTTGACTCTGGTTATTGCGGGCTTTTCCGTGGCCCTCTTAGCGTTTTCGCCTCAGGTGGAGGACACCGACGTCGATGAGCTGGAAGCCTTATTACCCGACGATGACGGAGATGGGAAGATGCTGGTCATGGTCTATTGTACGGGTTGTCACAGTGCAGCTGAGACGAAACACAATATCGCCGGTCGAAAAGGGAGTAATAAAGGCACCTGGGGTGATCTGGTCAATAGGATGGTCACTGTCAGGAAAGCCCCCATTCCACGTGAAGACATCAAGGTAATTGTGGATTATCTGGCAAAACATTTTGGACCACCACTTCCTTCCAGTGGTGAAGCGGGTCCCAAAGACAATCAGACTGTAACACCATGACACAAGGTGATGAGGCCAGCAGCTACGACCTGCTCATCGTAGGCGCCGGTATGGCGGGCTCAATCCTGGCGGCCCGGATTGCCGAGAAGGGTGTCCATCCCG
>JAZFRU010000429.1:0-26505 GCA_036445815.1 Acidobacteriota bacterium
TCGTTCATCACCTCGATCGCATATCGTACCGCGAGTGGCCCATTCTGCAATATTTTCCCTGCCACTTCATGACACCGTGATATCAGCTGGTCAGCGGCCACCACCTGGTTGACCAATCCAATTCGGAGCGCCTCCTGAGCACCAATACTTTCACCCGAAAGAATCATTTCCATGGCACGCCCCTTGCCCACCAGACGAGGCAACCGCTGAGTTCCTCCGTAGCCAGGGATCAATCCCAACTTGACCTCCGGCAGACCAATCTGGGCGTTTTCAGAGGCCAGCCGCAGATGACAAGCCAGGGCCAATTCACAGCCTCCTCCCAGGCAAAATCCATTGATGGCGGCAATGACGGGCTTCGGAAATCTCTCAATTCGCTCCATTATTCTGTGGCCACGACGGGACATCATTCGTGCCCCCAGAGGATCCAGGGGCTCTAATTCCTTGATGTCGACACCCGCTATGAAAGCCTTGTCACCCGCTCCGGTCACAATCACCGCTCTCACGTCTTCCTGCTCGAGCCTTCCTGAGAAAACCGTTTCCAATTCTTCCAGGGTTGCCTCATCCAGACAGTTCAGTCTTTCGGACCGGTCAATAGTGACCAGGGCCACCTGGTCCTGTACTTGAATTGTCAGCCTCTGATACTCACTCATATCTTTGTCTGGAACCTTGTCGGGAATTCCGCCTGATTCTGCATCAAGGCTAGACCTTCTCTTGACTGTAGCTGACAAGTCTCATTCCTCGAGCTAAATAGTGCGTCCCGGATATGATTGTCAGCGCAAAGGCCAGGTAAAAACCATAGAGCAGCCAGGGCAGTGAAATTTCCAGGTAGTTTAACACCAAGACCACCAGTACCGTCAGCAGTTGTATTGCAGTGGTGGCTTTCCCGTAGACAGAGGGAGGGAACAGATGAGGTCCCATCGCCAAATTAATAATGACAATGCTGATCACCAGTAACACGTCGCGTCCAATCACGGTAATGGTAAGCCAAAGAGGAATCGTCACCGTCAAACCCAAGGCACCCTGTGAAAGAAGTATGAACGAGGCCGTCAGGAGTAGTTTATCGGCGGCGGGATCCAGTAGCGTCCCAATTGGAGTCTTCTGGCCAAATCTCCGAGCGATGAAACCGTCTAAAAGGTCTGTTATCCCGGCCAGCAGAAACACAGCCAGAGCACCACCCAGCTGTCTATCCAACACCAAAAACACAAATATAGGTACGAACACCATACGCAGTATGGTGAGTTGATTCGCTGAAATCATGGAACCCACATCGTCTCCACCTTAATCCTCCGGGTCCATGATCATCCTTTCATTAGTCCTGCGGGTCAAGGGGGGAACGTTGTTCCTCAACCCAAGCGATTCGCGTTTTCATGTCCACGTTTCATCTGGACCTCGGCCAGTTAAGATTTATCTTTTACCATTAACCTCACGAAGTGGCTGCCAGAGAACACTGCCCCCTGTCCCTCGGACCGAGGACAGCGTGGCCTCCAGTCTTGCAAATGCTACCTATCCCGTCTCATCATGACCTTCCTTGAACCAGAAGAAGTTCGGGCATTTTGGGATCGGCCAGAAAGAGAAGATCGCTCGAATTTCAAGGTTCGGACTTCTGATCGACTGGTGGTAGTAACCCCGCGGCGCACCCGAAATCTCGGCTGGGAACGCTCAGCATCTACCTTCCGAACCGTTGTCCTCGTCACAATCTCATTTCGACCACTTTGAACCGGAATTCTCGCCCCCAAAGGCCTTCCGGTCCCGGATTCATTGCTCCGATTGGGGACAAGGACATTGGGGGAAATTTTCTTTACCCTGAAACCCAGTCCACTGCCAGATCTTGGTCCAGACCGTTGAAGCGGACCACCTTGATGGGACCCTGGCCCCCGTGTCATGGATCCTTTGAAAACCCTCTCATAAAGGTGCACACTGATCGCAGCCGGCTGCCAGTGATTGAACTTTCCCGGCACCCAACACCACCGCGAATAGTAGGAGATATAAATCCAATTCCCGTAATGGTAAGGCAGCCACCCCCAGGGTTCATCGCTGATCCAGACCCGATGGTCAAGTGGGCCAGACACCCAGTGACCTCGTTGATAAGGAATCCATTCCGAATTTGCATGGGGCCACCAGACCATGCCATGAGAAGACACATACCCCCATCTCCCGTAGCGATTCAGATCACGGTTGCCCGCATACCGAGTGTAGGGTCTGGACGATGCAACAGCCTGTTCACGACGGAGTGCATCTCTCAGGTCACTCCATTCGTCAAATCCATCTAGCGGGGGTATTCCATGAAGCCGACTCAAGGGAGCACCCGAATGACTTATTCGCCAGGAAGCTCCTTCCCGCAGGCTTACAGTCAATCCTCCATGAACAGTTCGAGCTCTTCCTTTCCGGACTCGAACAATGGCTGTACCGCTCTCCAGCAGGGAAAACCGATAGATTCCCTCGGTCTTTAGCATTGTCGTGGCCCCCGATGCGACCACTCCGAAGAACGCATCGCCCTTCTTGTTCACCAGAAGTTCGCCGGCATGCAGTTGTACCGTTATTTTCCCTGGAGAGGATTCCTGGAAAACCACCCGGGTCGATGAACCCAGTCTCACAATGGTTCCATTATTGAACTCGATCTCAGCACGGGACTTTCCCGCCAGGATAAATCGATCACCCCGCCAGATCGGAAAGTTTCGCTCCAGCAATTCCCACTCTGAACCTCCCTCATGGGCCACGGCCACCGTGCCCTCAACAGAACTAACGCGAGAAAGAGGCTCGGTTTCAGCTTCCAGAATGGAGGGGAAGAAGCACAGAAGTCCCAGCAGACAGGTCAATTGGGTGGGTAAAAGAAAGGATCTCACTCGCTTCACCAGAGCACTATTATAGCACCGCCTGCCCCACATAAGCCTCAATGTCTTTCACCGAGGACAGCTTCAGTACTTCCATCAGCATTTCCTGCGATCGTTGACAGGAAATCTGTCTCAACCTCTGTTTAATTTCAGGGATAGCATAGGCGTTCATCGATAGATGGCGAAAACCCATCCCGACCAGCAGGGCGGCATAAACGGGATGAGAGGCGACCTCTCCGCAAACCAGGGCCATCATATCCTGCTGTGCCGCAACTTGAGCCACACGGTGAAGACTTTTCAGAATCGCTGGGTGCAACGGAGTAAACAGGTGAGTCAGGGTTTCTTCGGACCTTCCTGCCGCCATCGTATACTGAATCAGATCATTGGTCCCAACTGCGAAAAAGTCAGAATGGGCACACAACGCTTCCAGCAGAATCACGGCCGAAGGTACTTCCACCATGACACCGACCTCAATGCTTTCGTTTATGGCCGTTCCCTGGCGCAGAAGCTCTCGCTGGGCTGTTTTAACGATTCGCCGAGCTTCAATGACTTCTTCAACGCTCGACACCATGGGGAACACGATTTTCAAATTGCCGAATGCACTGGCTCGCAATATAGCTCG
Organism: Acidobacteriota bacterium; assembly: GCA_036445815.1. Classification (GTDB taxonomy): domain Bacteria; phylum Acidobacteriota; class UBA6911; order RPQK01; family JADFOI01; genus JAPYTY01. The sequence continues at coordinate 3,454 of JAZFRU010000429.1, forward strand.
GATTTGAGCCTTGAAGATCTTGGGGTGTTTTAAACTCATGCGGATGCCCCGAACACCCAGGGCACTGCTCTCTCCTCCCGTGAGTTGGGAAAAATAGGGATGTCTCTCATTTCCGAGATCCAGCGTTCTGATCACGCCTGGACGATCCTTCACAGCCCGCGCCAAACGTTTATAGATCCGAAACTGTTTTTCTTCACTGATCGGACCGTTTTTCTCTTGCATGTAGACGAACTCGGACCGAAATAAGCCGATTCCTTCACCGCCCAGTCTGAATCCGGCCGGGACCTCACCATCGATCTCCGAATTGGCATACACGGAGATTCTCAGGTCATCGATGGTGGTGCAGGGCTCTGGGTCGCCGGCAAGAGCGAGACGCCGTCGTTCCTCTCTTCTGATTCGGGTACGACACAGTCTAATTTCAGAGCGTTCAGGGTCGACCTGGACAGTTCCCTCGCTGCCATCAACGATCACGGTGTCACCGGTGTGAATCAACTCCCTGGGGTTTTTGAGGCCTGAGACTACCGGAATATGATAGGAATGGGCGATGATGATCCCGTGGGAAGTGGGTCCCCCTCTCCTCACTATCAGCCCCTTCACCTGATCGATAGGGTACTGAGCCAAAAGAGATAGACTGACTTCCGGAACCACCAGAATCAGTTCTTCAGGAAGACCCTCATGGCTTTGAGGACTGAGCTTCACGAGGTTGCCAATCACACGTTCGACCACCTCTTCAACATCCGAGCCTCTCTCTCGAAAGTATGGGTCGTCCAGGGAACGATAGACGGAAAGCCAGGTTTCAGCTGACTCCCTTACCGCACGCTCAGGGCTGTGCCGGTCCTCCTGGATTCTCTTCTCGACGTCCTCCAGTAACTGCCTATCCTCAAGAATGAGCAGATGAGAATCTATAATGTAGGAGTGTTCTTTTCCGAGTTCCCTTTCAAATTTCTTTTTTACCCGCAGCAGTTGCCGGCGAGATCTTTCTATGGAGGAGCGGAACCGTTTGAGCTGGTGAGAGACTTCCCTGGAGGCAATTCGCGTCCGATAGAAGACAGTTGCCGGGGGTTCGATCTCATAAGCCGTACCTATGGCGAGTCCTGGCGAAAGCCCGATCCCAGATAACTGAGCTGGAGAATCCTTGGTCATCGCCCTCTATTGTTTCTCGCCAAACCGGCTCTCTACCAACGCCACTAATGCTTCCTTCGCCTTCTCTTCGTCACTTCCATCGATGTCCAACTCCAGTTCAGTCCCTTTGGATGCCGCTAACAGTAAGATTCCTAGAATGCTCTTCGCGTCCACCTGTTGAGGTCCATTGAGGCGAGACAACCTGATGTCCGATTCGAACTGAGAGGCAAGCTTCACCAACTTGGCAGCGGCCCGTGCATGCAAGCCCAACTCACTTTTGATTCGAATTGTTGTTCGAATCATTCTCCTAAAAGTTCGCTGGCAATCGAGATGTGTTTTTGACCTTGCTGCTTGACGCGGATGACAAGTTCCGAGAGGGAATCGTCGGCGGCCTGATTCGCCACTTTGATGATCATTGGAAGATTGACACCAGTCACAATCTCCAGTTCACCTTTCTTCAATAGCGGCAGGGCCAGATTGGAAGGAGTCCCTCCAAACATATCTGTCAGGATGATCACTCCCTTCCCCTTGTCGACCTCTTGAACCGCTTCTTCAATTTTCTTTTGCGATTCCGCCACATCGTCGTTCCACCCTATGGAGAGGGCAGCGATAGGCACGGTTTCTCCGACAATTGTCTCCGCGGCGGCAACGAGCTCCTGGCCAAGTCGGCCATGTGTCACCACCAAACCGCCTACTAATGCATCCTGAGTCATTCGTTATGGAGGTCTCGATGAACCAGATTCACCTTTCTTCCCACCCGCTCCAAGCGTTTTTTCAACTCATTGACCAGCATAACTGAACGGTGTTTCCCGCCGGTGCAACCGACAGATATAGTTATGTATTTCTTGCCTTCCCTGGTGTATTTAGGCAACAGATATTCTAGCATATCGTAGAGTTTTCCCAGGATTTCTCCGGTTTCCGGTTGTTTCAGCATATACTGAACCACCTCGACATCGTTGCCGGTTTTCTCTCTCAAGCCAGCCTCGAAAAACGGATTGGGGAGGAATCGGACATCAAAGACCAACTCAGAGTTGTAGGGAAGACCATGCTTGAAGCCGAAGCTCACCAGCGAAACATTGAGAGGGTCCACCGGGCCGGCCGGTTGGAACTCCTGGTATATCAAGTTTCGGAAGTCGTGGACAGAAAACTCACTGGTATCAACAATTCGATCCGCCACCGAGCGAATCCCGGAAAGCTTTTTCCGTTCTGAACGAATACCCTCGAGAAGCGATTGTTTTCGACCCAGGGGATGAACACGTCTCGTTTCACCGTACCGGCGTGCCAGAACCTCGTTGGACGCATCAAAAAACACAACCGTCGACCGAGCCGAGAGTTGTTTGATCCTACTGAACAACGCTTCAAACCCGGTCAAGGATTCTCCCAGGCGAATATCAATCACGACAGCTAATTGCCGGATCTCGCCGCCTGAGGCCGTGGACATCTCGACCAGGCGAGAGATCAGGGAGATGGGCAGGTTATCCACACAGAAATACCCCAGATCTTCCAGGGCTTTGAAGGCGGTATGTTTCCCTGAACCGCTCATTCCTGTGAGGATGACCAGGGACTCCAGCTGATTCGGGATGTTTACAGGCGCCATGTTTCATCGGACGGGTCTTTGAGGCGAGATTCCAACCTACTGAAGAAATCCCCTGAAGGGCTGTATCCTTTACTCTTGAGCATCTGAATCCGAACTGCTACTTCTACCAGGGTTGCAAGATTCCGGCCCGATGCCACAGGCATGGTAATCAGAGGAATAGGGACATCCAGTAACGAATAGCTTTGCTCCTCGAGACCCAGTCGGTCGTACTCCTTCTTGGCATCCCAACGTACCAGATCAATGGCCAGATCCAGGATCTTCTTTGGACTCAATACAGAAACACCGAAGAGTTCCTTGATATTGACGATGCCCAGACCGCGCAGTTCCATATGAAACTGAAAATCGGTAGGACCGGAACCTAACAAGCGATCTGCGCCGAATTTCCTGATCACAACCAGATCATCGCTCACCAATCGATGACCTCTGAGAATCAAATCCAATCCACACTCACTCTTTCCAATCCCTGAAGGACCGAGAAGGAGCACTCCCAACCCAAACACTTCCATTAAGACTCCATGAACGGTGGTCGTGGGAGCCAGTTGTTCTTCGAGAAATCCGGATATTTCCCTTGTCACGATTGGACTGCGCACATTGGTCTGAAAGATCGGAACATTGAAATGGTCGCAGTTGTCGAGCAATACCTTGGGCGCTCGCAAATCGCCGGTGATCACCAGACATGCCAAATTACGGGGAAAAACCCGGTCAATGGCTAATTTGGAATCCGCTCTGCTGAGAGTCTTCAGATAGTTAATCTCGGCTCGGCCTACCAGTTGAACCATTCCGGCATGCAAATAATCCACGTAACCGGAAAAAGCGAGACCGAGCCGCTCAATTCGAGGGGAATTTATTTTATTGTCTAGCCCGTCAGTACCTGCCAGCAGCTTGAGTTTGAGACGCTGCTCAGGCACTTGCTCCAGGACCCGGACACTGGTAGTAGGTTTATGAGATTTTTCTTCAGAGGCCATAGAGGAGAATGCTCAGAAGAGGCGGCCGTCAAAAAAGTACAGCCAATTTCCGTTCGCGGGAACCGGGAATACCGATCTGATCCCGGTACTTCGCCACCGTTCTACGAGTAATTCGAATCCCGCCATCATTCAATAACAAAGAGATCCGTTGGTCAGAAAAGGGCCTCTTATTGTCCTCGTTCGCAACGATTTCCTTGATCTTCTCTTTCACGTGAACCACAGAAAGACTCCGTCCATCGGCGCCTTCGATTCCACTGGTGAAAAATTTCCTTAACCCTATGACTCCTTGCGGGGTATAGGCGTGTTTGTTGGCCACAACACGGCTAACGGTAGAGGAATGCACTCCGAGCTCTTCCGCCACATCCTTGATCAGCATGGGTTTCAAATAGGCTGCCCCCGAATCGAGAAACTCCCCCTGTCGTGCCACTATGGCTTCACACGCTCGGTATATAGTCTGCTGCCGCTGATCGACACTCTTCAACAGCTCCATCGCGGATCGGAAACGCTCCCTCACGAAACTCTTGGTATCCTTCGAAACATTCTTTTGCTTGAGCAGTTCCCGATAAGAACGACTGAGGCGCAACTTCGGCATCCCGTCGTCGTTGAGAGCGATCTTGTATTCGCCATCCGCCTTGTATATTTGAACGTCCGGCTGAATGTATGTGGGACTCTGGCCACTACTGTACTTTTCTCCCGGTTTCGGCGAGAACCCTCTGAGAGTCTCCATTGCCACGGCCACATCTTCCAGTTCACAGTTCAGTTCTTTGGCCAGTTCGTTGAATTTCTTGGCCTGTACCAGAGGAAGATAGTCCAGCACCAATCTTTCAACCAGTGCCCCCTCCAGACCGGCTGCCCTTACCTGCAGAAGAAGACATTCTTGTAAATCGCGACTGCCGATGCCAATCGGATCAAGATTCTGGACAATCCGTAATGCCTCGTCTACCTGGTCAACCGAGACCTGTAACGGCTCGGCAATTTCATCTACCGACAACATCAAATAGCCATCGGCATCGATATTTCCAATGATAAATTCAGCGATTGAACAGATTCCCGCCGATATCTCGGTCAGGTGAAGCTGCCAGTTCAAATGATCACTCAAGGTAGAAGGTGTGGCCAGGAAAAGCTCGAAAGAGGGTTGTTCACTGTTGCCTTCCCATTCACGGGAACGCGGAGCGGGGCTCAGGTATTCACCAAAGAAATATTCGTAGTCGAAATCTTCGTAGTTATCCTCTTCACCCTCCTTTTCGGCCTCCTTTTCAGCCTCCTTTTCGGCCTCCTCTTCGCGCTTCTCGGAAGCCTCGGCTTCAGGCTGTTGTGACACCTCTTCCAGGACGGGGTTTTCCGCCAATTCCTGGTTGAGCAATTCGGAAAGCTCCAACCGGTTGAGAGTCAGGAGTTCAATCTTTTGCAGCAACGAAGGCGTCATCGCCAGACGTTGGGAAAGATTCAATCCCAGGCTCGCCCGCAGTTGAAATTTTCTAACCATTCCTGTCTCTAACGAGGATCTACCAAAACAGTTTATTCTCTACGCCTAGTATAATTTAAAGTTCTCTCCGAGGTAAACTCTCCGTACCTGTTCATCTGCAGAGAGAATCTCAGGCGTGCCCATTCGAAAGATCATCCCTTCGTTGATGATGTATGCCCGATCAGTGATTTTCAAAGTCTCCCTGACATTATGGTCAGTGATCAGGACTCCAATATTCTTGGACTTCAACCCCTTGACGATCCGTTGAATCTCCTGCACCGCCAAGGGATCAATACCCGCCAAAGGTTCGTCCAAAAGGATAAAGGAGGGATCGATCATCATCGACCGTGCAATCTCCAGACGTCTCCGTTCTCCTCCAGAGAGGGTATAGGCAAGATTTTTTCTCAGACTGGCGATGCCAAACTCCTCCAGCAGTTCACTGACTTTCTGATCCGCCAGCCCCACGGCCAGCCCCAGGGTTTCGGCTACCGCATACAGATTATCCTCCACGGACAACTTCCGAAAAACAGAAGGCTCCTGCGGTAGATAACTGATCCCCTTCCGGGCTCGCACATACATGGGAAGGTGTGTGAAATCCTCGTTGTTCATCTGCACGCTTCCGCCATCCGGGTCAATGAGTCCTACCATCATGTAGAAGGTGGTCGTTTTTCCCGCACCATTGGGTCCCAGTAATCCCACGACTTCACCACGAGAGATCTTCAAACTGACATCGTTGACAACTTTTCGTCCTCGGTAAGACTTGAAGAGTTGATGGGCTTCCAGCGTGGCAGGCACAGGGTTGGAGTTCATGGCGTCACAGATGCGGACTGGCCCTCCACCAGAATCTTTCCTGCCCCGAGATAGAAAGTGAGCCGACGTCCGGCCACCCTGCCGCTTTCAGCTTCGACCACCTGAGCGGGATTCCCCGTCAAAACAACTCGATCCTCCAAGGGGTGATGTACCGCCCTGTCTCCCTCTGCGGTTCGGCCCTGCTGGATGATTCGTACTCCTCCCGACGCGACGATCTCCTGGATCTGATCGTTGCTCGAATCCGAAAAGATCAAATCCATCGAGGGAGCCATCAGGGTCAGATCCTGGGTCTCCAAACGAACCCTTCCCTGGTATCGGGCCCGCAAATCCCGCCGATTGTAGACCAATCGGTCCGCCTCAATTGCATAGCCTCCGTTCTGAGACATACCGTCGCTGGAAAAGTAACTCGTCACATCCGTATCCACCACCAGACTTTGCGTTCGATGGTTGTATTTCACTGTTTCCCCATGAATGGAATTGCTCCCCTGAATAATATGAGGATCCATCGAATACTCGATCCAACCACTCTCCCGGTCGGCCCGCATGAAACCGGCGGTGACCAGGGTTGAATGGTCTCCACCTCCAAGGGTGCTCCTCACTTCCCCTTTGGCAATGACCTGACCTTGATCTCGATCCAACTCGAAGCTACGGGCCAGGGTCTCGACTGCCGATGAAGCACCATTGCCAGGCGAGTCCACCGTTCGGAGCAGGGACGGCTCGGTTCCGGTGACAGCGATTATCCCGGTCGCCGGATCGAAAACGGCTTCATCTGATTGCAGTTCCAGAGTGGCCGGCTCACCTTCCCAGAACCGGAACCTTCCGGATTGACTGACCTGTTGCAGCAAACCCTCCCGATAGATCACCTCCAACCGATCACTGGTGGTGTAACTGGCCGCCCCCTCCTGGAGGGATTCAACTTTCACCCCGGTCCCGGCCACGATCCTCTCCAGAAGTCCTTCCTGGTAATACACATCGACTCGCGGCGCCTGCAAATAATCCCGCCCATCGGCCCTGATGGACTCCACTTGACTATCGCCTCTGATTACAATCCGGGTGGGAACCCCCTCGTCGTAATCCACTTGAACGAAGTCTCTGGCCACAAGGCGCTTTTCATCGACGTCTGAACTCAAAACCAACTCGACGTCCCTTTCGGCTCTCGCTCCTTCGAGGTTCTCCGAAGGAAAAAAGTTCAAACTGAGCGTCTTGCTCCTCAGCCGCATCTGGCGAGTCTCAGGAGCGAAACCGTCTTGTCTGACGGAAACCTGACCTCGAAAATGAAGATTCTTCAGACGATCTCCATCTTCAAAGAAATCCGCCAGCAACTCATCCGATCGAGCCTGGCTGATCCCTACTGCGGGTAACTGGAGCGAAACCTCATCCTGAGCGGCAAAACCCTTCAAGAACAACCGCTCCTCAATCCTCGAGTTATCAGGAACAGCCAGGATTTTCTTGGCTTTCAGAATAACTGGAGTGCTTCCACCCTCCTGGGTATAGGTCGCTCGATCGGCAGGCCCCCCAAAGATTTCAACCTGGGCGAGTCCTTCATCCTCCGGATCGAACACCATGCGGATGCGACTTCCCGAAAACACCCTCTCCGGAGTGGCCTGAAAACGTGCTTGACCGGAGCTGACAATGCTCCGAATCTGATATTCATCGCTCATCTGAACACTGATCCGATCGGCCTTGAGCTGGCTATCTCCCATCGAAAGACCGGCCCCATTCAAGAGATCTATTAGCTCCTCGGAAAGATGATAGATCCCGTCCCGTGCTGTCGCCTGGACCCGCCGCCCCCCCGAGAAGGTCGACAGATTGAACCCGTCGGATATCTTCATCTCTCTCTGGGGAAAGCTGTAAGCGAGCAAACCGCCGGTTCCCTGAACCTCCCCTCTCTTGAACTGAAAGTCCTGGTTGATCTGGACTACCTCACGAGTCATGTCAGCAACGGCTTGCTCAGAAACGACCTCGGTTCCATCTTTCAGCCGGATCCGCGTATTGCCATTAAACTCGAGTTGTTTCTCATCAATACGATAGGTGGCGCTCCGTCCGGTAATGCTGTCTGAGGGTTCTTCGACATGATCAAAGTAAGCCAAATCCACTTCACTGAGGGTATGCACGTTGCTCACCGTCTGAGTGCTTGTTTCAGCGTTGACCTGGAACACGGGTCGCCCCTCTTTGTGTTCGGTATATTCGAACTGGGTGCTCTTCCGAGCTATCTCGGGAGACAGCATCTCCGCTTTTGGAAGGATCACGACCTGCTGGCGGCGAGACAGAAAGCTCCACACAATAGCCGTACCAGCAGCAGCCATGCAGAGGGAGAGGGCTAAACTGAGCCATTTAGAGAACTTCATGCCAAATTCCTACAACTTCAACTTCTGGGAATGTCCCTGTTTGCAGGCTGGAGACCGTGACGTTTTCGCTACTCAGGCAGGCGGATTTGAAGCACGATGCACTTCATTACGTCTCACGACAGGTTGATATCTTCGATCGTCAACAAGAGCTTTTTCTTTCCCAGGTAGCTGTCCCGGCTCATGGTATAAGCCAAATCGACTTGAGACCCAGGGTCAATGGTATCAGCGACAGCCCCATTTTTCCACCAGATAGCATCAAGATGAGCCCCGTTTGCCTGGATCTGCATTTTTAAATGTTGTTCCTTGAGCACCCGAGGCTTCGAAACAATGTCCACCTGCTTTGATGCGAACACCGGAACAGGGTTTCCCATGCCGAAGGGAGCCAATTGATCAATGGCTTCGAACAGGGAAAACGAAATATCTCCAGTGGGCAAGAAACCCTCAATGGACAGCGAAGGAATCCGATCCTTCCCGATCAATTGTGGCCTGACATGTTCTTCAAGTGAGCGGCCCAGCTGCTGGATTTTGTCTCCGTCACAAAATTCAGGGCCCAGGGTACAACCGACAGCCTGAGCATGGCCGCCGTACCTCGTAAATTGGTCGCGACACTGATCCAGTACCGAAAGAAGATTCACGCCGGGAATACTTCTTCCTGATCCTTGACAGAAAGAGTCCTCCACGGACAATACCAGGGTCGGTCGATTGAAACGCTCCACGAGCCGGGAGGCAACAATCCCAATCACCCCTCGATGCCAATGTCGTCCAGCCACCAGGAGAAAATCTCGATCAAAGCTTTCGGGATCCTTGTCGAACCGATCTTCAATCTCCTTGAGAATACCGGCCTCCACCTGACGTCTGAGGGTATTCTTGGAATTCATGTCCTGGACCATGGCCTGAGCGGCAACCGGATCATCCACCGAAAACAACTCCACCACCTCACGGCCTCCGCCCATCCGAGTCACGGCATTAATCCGAGGAGCCAGCCTGAAGGCGACATCCGACAAATCCACTTCCCCACCGATTCCAGAACCTCGTAAAAGCGCCTTCAAGCCAAGGTTCCTGGGATCTGAAAGAGCCCTGAGTCCGTAGTGAACGATAATCCGGTTCTCACCCGTCACGGGAACGAGATCAGCCACGGTTCCGATGGCGACCAGTTTCAGAAAGTGCCGCACCACATCTTCCCTGCCGACCTTTCTGAAAAGGGCTTGAACGAGCTTGAAGACGACTCCCACCGCCGCCAAATTCACATCCGGGTAGGTGCAATCGGAGCGATGTGGATTCAAAATAGCGTATACCGCCGGCAGGGAGTCACCCGGAATGTGGTGATCCGTCACAATCATTTCCAGGCCCATTTCCCTGGCAGCATCTGCCGCATCAAAAGCCCGGACTCCGTTATCTGCGGTAATCACCAGAGAGAATCCGTCCTCCTTCGCCTTTTTTAGCACCGCATTCTGAATGCCATAGCCTTCCTCCAACCGCAGCGGCAGGTGAAAATCGACCGAAATCCCCAGCATCTCCAGTGCTCGCTTCAGGACTACCGTGGCCATAATCCCATCCACGTCGTAATCGCCATAAAGGAATATTTTTTCACCGGTCTGCCTGGTGCGAAGAATACGCTCAACGACACGGTCCATATCCTTCATCAGGAATGGATCGTGGAGATCTTCCAGACTGGGTTGCAGGAACTTGCGGGCCTGCTCAGGATCTTCCAATCCTCGTTGGAGCAACAGATGGGCTACCAGAGGGGATACGCTTAACTGGGTGGCGAGTTGCTCGACCTGTTCAGGAACACTTGAAAGGACTTTCCAGCGGTACTTCACGGTTCGACTTTAGCAACCCACTCTGTCATCGACAAAGGGAGACCGACGCGGCTATCGCCTCGCCGTGGCCGCGGAATCTGGAAGACCAGGCCTATCCCAAAAGCCATGAAATATCCTGAACTGAAAGTGAATTAGTGAAGGAATAGTAAGAGTTTAGTACGGGTCTTAGGCATCAGAGGAGAGTAGATCGAATTCCTGTTTGATCGTCTCGTAGTGTTCGTTTTCCTCGTCGGCAAACTTCAGGAAAATATCTCGCCCCTTGGTGTCATTGAAACTCTCCGCATAGCGGGTGAAGAACTGGCAGGCTTCCTTTTCCATTTTCATGGCCATTTCCAGTGCATCCATGGTATCCAGATTGGCCTCCAACTGAGTCCTCACCTGGTCACGGCTGGGCACAATACGGGCGAGTTCACCATAATCGAAATGCAGGAAGACAGGAGCCTCCGACAGACTGCTGTCCTCACTGATTAGACGCTTCCACTCTGCTTGCAACTTACTGAGGTGCTCTTCTTCCTCCCGCAACATGCCCAGAAAGACTTTTTTCGTCGACGTCTGGGTGACCGTTTCCGAGGCAGCCTGGTAGAAATTGATCCCTCTTCGTTCGGTATCCATGGCGATTTTCAAGGCATCCCGGGCAAAAACCTGATCCGAGTCGAAGTTCTCCTGATTCGGCTTTCGGTCCATTTGACACTCTGGACAGATACCGAAAATCTGAAGAGTGTGTCGGACCGGTTTGAAGCCGTACTGGGAAGTGATTTCCTCTTGAATACGCTCCTGTTCAGGACTCACAAACTCGATGGTGGTCTTGCACTCCTCACAGACGATGTGATGATGGTGGGGGCGCTTGTAGCTGTGTTCGAAGCGAGAACGCCCGTCATTGAGATCAATCTTTCGGGCGATGCCGCAATCCGCCAGGGCTTTCAGAGTTCGGAACACGGTCACGAACCCCAATTTCTTGTCCTTCTTTCGGGTTAACTGGTGCAATTCCTCAGTACTCACATGCCCACTGCTTTGAAGAAAACTCTCGACAATCAACTGCCTCTGGCGGGTCATCTTCCGCCCACTGCTCTTGAGATATTTTGAAAAAATCTCAAGTACTTCCTGGAGTTCAACAGAGCCTGTCAATTCCGTAGTCTTTTCCATGATGTTTCCGTGATCTTATCATTAAACCGCCCTTCCCCACAGAGACACGGAGACACAGAGGGAGCCCTTTCCGGGACTTAACCTTCTCGCCTGGACTCCCGATCCCATTCATCCTTCAGATAAGTTGCGGGCTCTACTTACACTCGTTTCGGTGCTGTACCGATTCTGGGCGAGGGTCGAGGAAAGAGAGTTCGAACGAACTCTGCGGTGGCTCTGTGGTGAAATCGTCCTCTCTGGGGTCTTTGTGGGGTTGCCCGCATTTCTCACACCTTCTCGTCACGAAGCGGCGGAAGGGCCGGCCTGACAAGGCGCATGACCGAGGCCCCCGCAAACGTACTGTACGGTACGTTGAGGAGGCCGAAGGAGTGCAACACAGTCAGGGTGGATCATTGTGCCGGTGCAGTAGAGGGGGTGTGAGAAATACGGGCTAGAGGCCGTCAAGCGGGTCTTGACTTGAAAAATGGGTTATACGACCAACTATTCCGGTTGAAGAAGGGGTTGGGCACATGCCGTTTACGGGGCCGGACGGCCTGTGATGGACACTCTTTGTGGTCCGGCAGTCAGCCCTGAGCCCGTCTGTCTCCCACCGAAAGGCCCTGATAATGAACGCGGAGTTCCGGGCGACGAGAGCGTTTATTGAAGGGGCGCTGGGTTGGGATTAAACCCGGTTAATGTTGCGTGCCGCTTCCGGGACCGGCGTGAGATTCCATATCAGCCCCAGCCGTGAAAAGAAACACAACACGTAATAAGTGATGTCGATTTCCCACCAGTAAAATCCCTGGCGGACAGCAGCGGGGAAGTGATGATGATTGTTGTGCCATCCCTCTCCCAGGGTAACCAGCGCTAAAATAAAGTTATTGCGACTCTCATCTGAGGTCTGGTAGCGCTTGTTCCCGAAGAGGTGAGAAAGAGAGTTAATGGTACAGGTGCCGTGGAAGAGGACGATCGTGGAGATGAAAAATCCCCAGACGAGAAGTTGAGGACCTGAAGTCCCCAATTGGGGGGCCACTCTCTCCAGCAGGGATCCCAGACCGAAGAGCGTTGATGCCAACAAAATGGGCACCACGGTCTCGAAACGATCCAGGAAACGGAGCTCGGGATAGCTGGCCAGGTCGGGAACGGCCTTCAGGTTGGTCTTGAAGTTGCCTTTGCAGGTGATCCATCCGATATGGCTCCAGAAGAATCCAGATGTATGAGGAGAATGGAGGTCGGTTTCCTTGTCCGAATGACGGTGGTGGTGTCGGTGATGTGCCGCCCACCAAAGAGGTCCCTTCTGGACGGCGGAATTGCCCCAGGCTGCGAATAAAAACTGGGCCCAGCGAGAGGTTTCAAAGCTGCGGTGTGAAAAATATCGATGATAAAAGCCTGTAATGGCAAACATGCGCACAAAGTACAGAGAGATGGCGATGATAACTGCTGTCCAGCTCCAGCCTACCCAAATCACTGCAAAACACATCAGGTGCAGCAGCAAGAAGGGAATCGATCGAACATAATCGATGTCAAGCGCTTCATTTTCAGAAATCGGTTTAACTCCTATGGAGTTGTCGAACCATCGTGCTACCGCTACCAAAACTTTCATGTTTCTTTCCTTCTCTACTGTCAGCGACTGCTGGATATCGAGAGAAGCTCTCTTCTACCTCAGTTTACCCTCTTCAGGGGACAATTCAGGAAATATCCCGGCTGACGTCACTCGTTAGTCTTAAGAAATTTACGCAAGAGTTGCAAGGATTGTCAAGCGCGGAAACTGGATGAGAATCGACCTCAGGGGAGAGCGTCAAGTTCGAACTCCCAACAAGAGAAGAAATCCTCCGGCCCCAAATAGGATGTTGGGCCCCCAGGCGGCCAGAACGGGAGAAAGCAGCCCGTTGGTTCCAAGGATGCCAAAGACTCCGAAGGCTCCCCAATAGACAATCCCCAGGATGATGCCGATGGCGATTCCGTGAAGGGCCCCCCTGCGGCCAATGGTAAGAGAGAAAGGAACTCCCAGAATCGACATGATAAAACTCACAACAGGAAAGGAGATTTTCTTGTAAAGCTCTGTTTTCAAGTGATCGATCTCGAACCCCCCCTGTTGCAGATCCTGAACGTAGTCCTGGAGTTCAAAATAAGTCATCTTGCTGGACTCCTTGACGTCTTCCTCAAAGTAAGCAGGCTCCTCCGACATCGGGGCGAAGGTCTCCTCAAAGGTCGTGAAGTCGACGCCATTTTCCGTGAAGCTTCGCTTCCAGCCATCGTAAAGCTTCCACCTCCCGATCGTGGGGTTCCAGGTCGCAGTTCGGGCATAAGTATGGTGAAAGATTTGATTGGTCTTGATTTCGAGTTGGTAAATGGATATTTCGGCAAAGGTATCTCGATCCGAATCGAAATTATTATAGTTATATAGTTGGTCTTCCTGGCCAAAGATCCACCTGTTCCCAACCTGATAGTAGGTTTGGATTGGGCGGCCCTTGATGATGTTCTTCAGGTTATCCTGCCTCTGATTGGCGTAGGGAAGGACGTACTCCTGAACAATGAAGATGAAAGTGCTAACCAGTACAGCCAGCGCGACAACGGGTGCAATGATTCGATAAATGCTGACTCCGCAGGCTTTCAGAGCCACCAGCTGGTTGGTCTTTTCCAGCAGGCCGAAAGTCACCAGAGTGGCGATCAGCATGGATATCGGGACGAGTCGCATCAGGATGTGAGGGAGTAAATAAAAAAAGTAGTCCAGGAGTAGAAGGTAGGAGATGTTGTTCTCGAATAAGTCATCGATCAGTTCAAAAAAAGTGAACAGGTAAAACAAGGACACACAGATGGAGAGGGTGAGCACGAAGTAAAGGGTGAAGGTGTGCATGACATGGAGGTCGGTCACACGAGCCCAGTGAAGGCGAACCCTTCGAATGGAGGTCCACCAACTTCGAAAACGGTCAGCCAGGCCCTGGAAATGGTTTCCCACGGATTCGGTCAGGATTCGAGAACGCTGTGCAAGAAAAACGAGGAGTCTATTGTCCACCACGATCTGCAACCATCGAGAGCTGGATTGGGAATAACGGAGCGTCAACAAGGCGATCCCGGCCATCAATAGATTCGCTCCCCAAACGCCCTCGACGATGGAGAGAGTATTGGTGGTGGTTAATCTGCTGCCGCTGGCGAAAAGAATGTAGTAGATAAAGGCCAGGGTCATGCCCACGATAAAACCGTAGCCCCGTACTCCCCGGGGTGTGTGAACTCCGAAGCTGACTCCCAGAATGGAGAAGATCAGGGCGGACAGGGGCAAGGCCACTCGACGGTTGAGTTCGATCAGGCTCCTTCGCTCGGTTTCGGCGTCGCTGTCCTGAAGATCCATCCAAAGTTCGCCCATGCTTTTGTCCTTGGCTCTCTTGGGTCCGGTTGCGACCTGGTCTGCCATTGGAATTGACACGGGGACGTCCAGAGTTTGAAATCTCGTCAGGCTATCTTTTTCGGGGGTGTCTGGATTGACCGAGTAGATCGACCCTTCCTCAAAATGCAGTTGCAATCGATGGGAATCATCGCTTAACAGGGGATAGGCCTGGCTGGCGAGGATGATCCGTCTTTCTCCGTCGTGTCCGGTGTCGGAGAGAAATACCCCGCTCCAGGAAGAGCTTTGCAACTCCCTGTCCTCCACATAGAGAAGAATATCAGGAAGGTCTTCATTGAATATTCGAGGTTTTATTTCAGACTGCACCGGACGAAGACCTACCTGATGACGAATCTGACCAAGCGTCCAATTTCCCTGAGGGAGAAGAACCATGGTCAGGACAAGAGTGACCATGGTAACGCCTGCGCCGGCTTTCAGAACTGGCCACAACATCTGGTAAATGCTGATGCCGCTGGCCCTCATGGCGATGATCTCACAGTCATCGGAAAGTCGACTGAACCCGATGAGGGTTCCAATCAGGAAAGAAAAAGGGACGGTGAAAATCAATACGGCAGGCAAAAGGGATAAGACCAGCTGAAAGACAGTCAGGGCCTCGGCGTTTTTCCGGATCAACAACTCCGCAAGCCGCCCGAATTCTCGAGTGAATATGATGAACGTCAGCACAGCGAGGGCAATTAGAGAAGGAGATAAGATCTCCGTGTAGATGACTTTATGAATTCTCTGGACAGTCACGTGGTTTCCCGTCTCCGCAAGTTCCTTATTCTATCATTAGCCTGGATGCTTTATGAGTGTCCGCTGCATTGGGTTTGCCGCGTGATCGGTGGGCGCACGCCGTGCGCCCCTACAATTCTTCTTTCGTGGAACGTGGAACCTGGAACGCGCTGGTCGAAGACCAGCGCCCTCTCAGCGGTCAGGGTTTTTGGGTATGAGACAGCAGTGTCTTGATATCCATGACCATGCCTTCACGGGAATAGGAGGCGAATTCCAGGATTCCCGTATCCATGCGGATCGCATCCTCAGGGCAGGCTTCCACGCAGAATCCACAAAATACACACACACCCAGGTCGAGATCAAAGCTGATCGGATATTTTTCAATCTGGGGATTGGGGTGTTCCCCTCCGACGATGTAAATACAGTGGGCAGGGCAGACCGTTTCACACATCATACAGGCCACACAACGGGGTGAGCCGTCTTGCCGGCGAGTCAGCCGATGAAGAGTTCTCAAACGTGGTGAAAGAGGGCGCCGTTCTTCCGGATACTGGAAGGTTTCTCCTCCCCGCAGATGCTGGGACCGTCCGAAGCTGTGGGCGATGTGGACCAAGAGATTTCCAAAGAAATGGCGGGCAGTCAGACGAAGGCCCCGGGCAATCTCTGGAAGATATGTCTTTTCCCAGAAAGTCAGCTCTCTTTCGATTCTCTTGATGGCCATGTTTTCTTCTTAACCTGGATTATGAAGCATTTATTCCACTGAAGAGCCGAGAACCAAAGCTTGCTAAAAGAATCCCCATAATATCAACAACGCCGTTATCAGGATGTTGGCTATGGAGAGGGGCAGCATCATCGTCCATCCCAAATTCATCAGCTGATCCCAGCGAAAGCGCGGCAGGGTCCAGCGAATCAGCAACAGGAGGAAACAGAAAAAGAAAACTTTGATGAGGAAGGCCCCCACCTGGAGACCCATGACGATTACCGTGGACAGGGGCAAAAGTGAGGTCCCTGGAAGCTGAAGTCCCTCCGGATATAGAAATGGAATCTGCCATCCTCCGAAAAACAAAGTAGTGATCAAGCTTGAGGCCAGGACCGTTTCCACAAAGTCGCTGGTGAAAAACATCCCAAACTTCATTCCGCTGTACTCGACAAAGTAGCCGATGATCTCCGATTCTCCCTCCGGTATATCAAAAGGGACTCGTTTGGTTTCCGCCATGGCGGCAGTCGCAAAGAGTATGAAGCCCAGGGGTTGAACGAAAATTCCCCATTTAGGGATCCATCCCCACCAGAGTTGACCCTGAGCCAGGACGATTTCCTGAAGGTTCAGCGTTTCATAGATCATCAGGATTCCGATAATGGTGGCCCCCATGGTGATTTCATAGGAGATCATTTGACTGGATGCACGCAGACTTCCCAGCAGACTGTAGTTGTTCCCCGAGGACCACCCGGCCAGAACAAATCCGTAGACTCCCATACTCATAGTGGCGAAAACGTAGAGGAGGCCTATGTTGAGATCGAGAACCTGTAGAGACACCTGGTGACCGGCAATCTCGTAGACCCCACCGAAAGGAATCACCGCAAAGCTGATCAGGGCAAAAAACAGGGCCAGCATCGGGGCCAGCGTGTGGAGGAAACGGTGACCACTTTTTGGAATGAAGTCCTCTTTTGTCAGTAGTTTGAGAGCGTCAGCGAGGGGGTGGAAAAGACCCAGGGCACGGAATCCAAACAGATCGGCTCGATTGGCGCCGATGCGATCCTGCATCAGTGCACTTTGCTTCCGCTCCGCCCAACTGAGAAGGAACACAAACCCCATGACGACATTGAAAATAAAAAAGGCCTTGGTAAAGTGAAACAGGTATTCCATGGGTTATTCGATATTATCAGGAGCTATTTCAATCAATTCTCCGAAGTCATTCAACTCGTTGTAGGGCTTGCCCAGCCAATCCATGAAGGCCTTTTCGGGATCGGTGTAGGGCCACTCATGGTGAAGGCGTTCGGCCAGTAGCGCCATGATTTCAACACCGCTCTTCGAATCAGAAAGCGGTAAGAAGGCCTGCTCGAAATGTTGAATCCGTCCTTCAAAGTTCGTGAACGTCCCTTCTTCTTCGCTGTGGGTGGCACTGGGAAGTACCACGTTGGAGAAGTCCGCTGTCCGGGTCCAGTTGGATCCCTGGAAAATGACGTAATCTGCCTGCTCAAGAAGTGCAGCAGCCTCATCTTCCTTGAAGTCGTGCTGGAAAATGTACAGAACCTTGATCTCCCCGGAGGCGGCCTTTTCCAGCAGAGATTGGCTGTCGTAATCAAAACCCATTGCCTGGGCTCCGCGACGGTTCGGGTTCTTGTCTGCGCGAATCAAGAAGTCGTCGTGAAAGCCCTCCCGCTCCCAGGGATTGTGATGACCGATCTGCTCAATTCCCATCAGTTCGCCAAAGAGTTTGCGGATCAAATGAAGCGTTTCATTGGAAAGCTGGGGTGAGGTAATGACACCGATGCTCTGAGAGCCAAAGGTCTTCAAGGCCGTTTCCAGGGAGGTTGTGATTTCTTCCAGGACCGGATCCCATCCGGCCGTCTCCAGTTCTCCGTTCACCCGGCGATGGGGATGTTCGATTCGATTCTGGTCTATGAACTCGTAACCAAAACGTCCCTCGTCACAGATCCACCATTGGTTCACTTCTGGATTAAAGCGCGGTTTGAGTCGCTGCACTCGTTTCCCTCCAGCTTTGTGAGGACGCGAAGCATTGTGATGAAGGCTGATATTGCAGCCTCGGGAACAGCCGGTGCAAATGGAATTCTGTTGACGCAGGTACCAGACTCGGCACTGAAAGCGAAATTCTCTCTCGGTAAGGGCACCTACGGGACAGATGTCGATGACATTGCCAGAGTAGGGATTATCCAGAAGTCGGCCTGGAAACAGATCGATGACAGATTGGTTACCTCGGTTGAAAACACCGAGTTCGTCAGTTTTGGAAATCTCCTTGCAGAAACGGGTGCAGCGAGTGCAGAGGATACAGCGTTCTTGATCCAGAATAACGTGGGGGCCGATGACGGAGGCTTTCTTGGATTTAGGTTTATCTTCCAGAAAGCGGCTCTCATGCTGGCCGATCTCCATGTAGTAATTCTGGAGGTCGCATTCACCCGCCTGGTCACAGACCGGACAGTCCAGGGGATGATCGATCAGGAGGAATTCGAGCATGGTCCGCCGGGCCCGGGCAACCTGTTCTGACAGAGTGTGGACTTGCATGCCCTCTTGAACCTGAGTGTGGCAGGAGATGGCCAGTTTGGGCATTTTTTCGATCTCGACCAGACACATCCGGCAACTTCCGGCAGTGGAGAGGCCTGGATGGTAGCAGTATCGGGGGATGTGGACGCCCAGTTCTTCAGCTGCCTGCATCACAGTGGACCCAGGCTCTACCTGCACCTCTCGCTGGTCAATGGTGATAATGGGCATCAGTTAATGTCACACTTCCCGTGGCGGATGTGATATTCAAATTCCGCAGTGAACTTTTGCACATAGCTCCTGAAAGACATGGCAGCGCCATCACAGAGCGCACAGATGCTGGTGCCGCTCATACTGTCGGAAATCTCCAGCAGATAGCCGATGTCGTCAAGAGTCCCTTCCCCCTCCACGATACGATCCAGGATTCGATAGACCCAGGCGGTCCCCTTGCGGCATGGTGTGCACTGGCCACAGGATTCATGGGCAAAAAATCGCATGATATTGTGGGCGGCCTTGACCATACAAATGTCTTCATCCATAACGATGACCGCACCGGAACCCAGCATCGATTTTGCTTTGATGCAACTGTCGAAGTCCAATTGGATATCGCTCTCTTCCTGGGTCAGAACGGCTGCGGAAGCCCCACCCGGAATAACTGCTTTGAGGGCCTTGTCATTCAGGATACCTCCGCCGTGCTGGTAGATCAGTGTGTGCAGCGAAGTTCCCAGGGGCAATTCGTAAACTCCGGGTTTCTTGACGCTTCCCGAGAGCGCGAATAGTCGTGTTCCTCCATTGCGTTCGCAACCGATTCGAGAAAACCACTGACTGCCATTGACCATGATCTTGGGAAGGTGGGAAAGCGTTTCTACATTGTTGATGACTGTGGGGCTGCCGAACAGCCCCACGATGGCAGGAAAGGGCGGTTTCAGTCGCGGCCAGCCCTTCTTTCCTTCCAGGGACTCGAGCAGACCAGTCTCCTCGCCGCAGATGTAGGCCCCTGCGCCACGGTGGAGATGAACATCCAGGGAGAAGTCCTTGCCCAGAACGCTCTTACCCAGGATTCCCTCCTGATAGGCTTCTTCAATGGCTTTCTGGAGGATTTCAGCCGGCCGGACGTACTCGCCACGGATGTAAATATAGGCAGTGTGGATGCCGACGGCATAGGCACAGATGATGATGCCCTCCAGCAACCGGTGGGGGTCCCATTCCAACAGATAGCGATCCTTGAAGGTGCCGGGTTCCGACTCGTCGGCATTGACAGCCAGATAGATCGGTTTTCCGGTGTCGTGAGGCACGAATGACCATTTTCGGCCGGTAGGGAAGCCAGCTCCTCCCAATCCTCTCAGGTTAGAGTTGATCACTTCATCAACGACTTCCTGAGGCTGCATCTCTCCCAGAGCCTTGAGCGCTCCTTCATAACCTCCATGGCTGCGATACCAGGCGACCTTTCGGGCCTCAGGATTAGAGAAATGTTCGGATAGCAATTTCTCAGTGGGCATGGGTGATTCGTTCTTTCGTTTTCCCGTTCGTTCTTTCGTCCGATTGTTGAAGCGTTTATTTCTTCTATCGTTTCGGTCGGCTATTCGTTGGGTTGGTCTGTTGTTGAGGTGTCTCTTTGAGGTTGTGCGTTCCGGAGGGTTTCCGGATCTGGACTGGAATCGTTTCCGGATACATCGGTCAGAATGTGTTCAAGCTCGTTCGGGGTGAGATTCCCATGATAGTCCTTGTCGAGCTGCATCATGGGGGCCATTTCACAAGCTCCCAAGCAGTCAGGAACGGCCTCCCAGCTGAAGTTGCCGTCCGGGGTGATTTCGCCGCTGGGCACGCCCATGGTGCGGGCCAGACTATCCTTGATCTGGCCGGCTCCCCGGATCCAGCAGCTGATGCTCATGCACAGGCGAATATGGTGACGGCCCATGGGGCGTCTAAAGAACAGGGTGTAGAAGGTCAACACCTCATGGACATCGACCAGAGGGACTTCAAGGAGCTGGGCAACATATTGCTCAACTTCGGGGCTGATCAGTCCCAGCTGGTGGTGGGCCAGGTGCAGTGTGGGCAACATGGCCGCACGCTTCTTGGGATAGCGGCCCAGGATCTCCTGAAAGCGTTCCAAATTTTCCGGGTCAAACTCAAATTTAGCGCTCAACGGTCCAGCTCCCCTGCGATCATGTTGACCGAACCGAAGGTTGCGACGATGTCGGCCATCTGACCTCCCACCAGGATCTTTTCCAGTGCTGCCATGATGGGAAAGCAAGGGGGGTGGCTGCGTACTCGCCACGGCTGATCGGTTCCGTCGCTCACGATATAAAAACCCAGCTCTCCGTTGGCTCCTTCGAACGGACAGTAGACCTCTCCCTGGGGCGGGCAGATTCCATGTCCCAGCATGATGATCTTGAAGTGATTCATCAAGCCCTCGATATTGGAGTAGACCTGCTCCTTGGGAGGCAGCGAAGCTGTTTTCAAGGCGGTGGAAATTCCCTCATGATAGCGCTTTTCTGAGCCCTGAAGGGTGGGCTGGATGAGAACTTCGTTTTGTAACAGACCGGCGGTCTTTCCGAATTTACCCAAATCCGCCATCAAATCGGGAGCGATAACTTGGCCTTCCGGATCCACATTGGTAGGGCCCTCCGGAATCTGGTCCAAGGCTTGCTCGATGATCCGGATGGATTGCTCCATTTCCTCCATGCGTACCAGATACCGCGAATAATTGTCACCGTGATCTCCACACGGAATGTCAAAGTCAAAACGATCATAAACCAAGTAGGGAAAGGCCTTTCGCACGTCGTAGTCCACACCGGTGGAACGTAAAAAAGGCCCGGTAATGCCATAACCGATGGCATCTTCCGCCGAGATGGTCCCCACGCCCCGCATTCGATCATAAAAAATCCGATTTCCGGAAAGAAGTTCGTGCACCTCTTCGAGTACTTCCCGGGTCTTTTGCAGGGCCTCAAGGCACTTCTGTTCGAAGTCCTCGGGAAGATCGGCCTTCACCCCACCGATACGGCCGTAGGAGATGGTAAGGCGGGCTCCGGTGACACTTTCAACCAGTTCGTAGAGCCATTCCCGTGCCTTGATCATGTACAGGAAAACCGAAAATGCCCCTAATTCCATGGCCGAGGCACCAACGCAGGTCAGATGATCCGTGAGGCGAGAAATTTCGCTCATGATGACCCTGATATAGCTGCATCTTTCAGGGATGTTGAGACCCATGAGTTTCTCAACACCGGTTGCAAATGCGAAGTTGGAAATGAGAGGAGAGACGTAGTTAAGACGATCGGTATAGGGAAAGCACTGTGTGTAGGTTCCGGTTTCGCAGTGTTTTTCGAAGGCGCGGTGCAGGTACCCGATCTCAATATCCGCCTTGCGTACGATCTCGCCGTCCAGTTCAGCCTTGATCTGAATAACTCCATGCATGGCCGGATGTGAAGGGCCGACGTTGAGAAGCATGGTCTCTGTTCTTGGTTCAGCCATCTCGGTGAAACCCTTGTCATTCTCGAGTCAGTCTTGAGGACCGACTAGAGGCTGTCTCCTGTCAATAGGGTAATCTTTTCTGAGTGGATGGCCCTCAAACTCGGGATACATGAGAATTCGTTTCAAATCAGGATGGCCGCGAAATGTGATGCCGAACATGTCGTACACTTCCCGTTCATACCAGTTGGCTGACGGCCACAGCGAAACCAGGCTCTCCACTTCCGGCTTTTCTGCGTCTACCGGTACCTTCACTCGAATCCGAGTAAGGTTCTTCAGTGACAGGAACTGGTAGACCACTTCAAATCGGGGTGTCTTCTTGAAATAGTCAACGGCCGTCATATCCATGAGGTAGTCGTATCTAAGTGCAGAATCTTCCTTGAGAAAGCGGGCCAGGTCCACAATCACTGATGCGGAGACAACGGCCGTGTCCTGTCCCAGCGGTTGATGGAGAGTGACGATGCCCTCATCGAATTGCTCTTTTATCTTTTCTAGAGTGGTGCTTAGAGACATGTAGATGATGAAATTCGGAGGGGGCGACGTGAGTGGATTTAAACTTCCTGCGTCTGTTTCTGGATTTTCTCCTGTAAGAGCATCAATCCCTGAAGAACCGTCTCCGGCCGGGGGGGACATCCAGGAATGTAGATATCGACCGGGACGATGTGGTCAATTCCCTGGACGGTGGCGTAGTTGTTGTAGAAACCACCCGTGCAGGTACAGACACCAAAGGCCACGACCCATTTTGGGGCGCACATCTGTTCGTAAATGTGTCCCAGAACGGGAGCCAGTTTCTGACTGATGGTTCCCACCACGAAGAGCACATCGGCCTGGCGGGGTGAGAAGCGGGGCAACCCTGCTCCGAACCGGTCCACGTCATAGTGAGCACAGGCCGTGGACATGTACTCCATTCCACAACAGGCGGTGACAAAAGGATATTGGAAGATGGAGTATTTTCGGGCCCAACCCAACATCTTGTCCAGTCTACTGGTGAAATAACCTGCCTGGAAATT
>JAZFRU010000430.1:0-3234 GCA_036445815.1 Acidobacteriota bacterium
CAGGAGACCACGGCAAACATATCGGGAGTGGTCACCGATGAGACAGGAGGTCTCATTCCCGGTGTTTCTATTGAGGTGACGAATCTGGACACAGGTATCACAAGAATGACGACAACCGGTGATGAAGGGAGATATCAGGTGCCGACCCTGTCGGTAGGGAACTACCAGGTCGAGGCCTCCCTGGCGGGTTTTCAAACGGGGGTCCGGACCGGCATCACTCTGACCGTTGGTAGAGGGGCGCTGGTGGATTTTGCTTTAAGCGTAGGAGAGATCAGCGAAAGAGTGACCGTAACCGGTGAAGCCGCACTGGTGGAGACGACCCGTTCCGTGCTGACCGACCTGGTATCGCAGCAACAGATTGCAGATCTGCCCTTGAACGGTCGAAGCTATACCCAGCTGGCACTCCTGCAGCCGGGTGTAACCACCTTAGGGAGTCAAAATTTCAGCTCGATTTCCGGCGGCGGTGCCAAACTCTCCATGGCCGGCGCTCGTTCCACGAACACCTACTTCTACCTGGACGGGACAGAAGTCAAGGATTCCTTCGGTCACACTCCGGGAAGTGCGGCCGGACAGACCCTGGGAGTCGATACCATCCGTGAGTTCTCCGTTGTTGTCAGTTCTTTCAGTGCGGAATTCGGGGGCTCAGGCGGTGTGATCAGCAGTGTCACCAAATCGGGAACCAACCAACTCCACGGTTCGGTTTTTGAGTATCATCGAAACAGTGCCCTGGATGCCCGCAACTTTTTCAATACTGACCCTTCGGATCCTCTTACAAGAAGCGATCCCCCTCCCTTTATTCGCAACCAGTTTGGTTTCACCCTGGGGGGGCCGATCATAGCGGACAAGACGTTTTTCTTCGGCAGTTATGAGGGACTCAGGGAAAGGCTTTCCAACAGCATCATCATCAATACACCCACCGATGCGGTTCGCAACGGACTGTGTGAATCCGCCCCTCTTCCGCCGGGTTGTCTGTCCAGTCCGATCACTGTTCATCCAGAGGTCCAACCCTATGTGGACGTGATGCCGTCACCCAACGGTCGGGATAACGGAGACGGCTCGGGAGAATTCATCGGCACTCAAAGCCGTCCGATTGATGAGGACTATTTCATGGTGAAGGTGGATCATCAAATCAGCGACTCGGATTCCGTGTTTGGCCGATACACTATTGATACTGCCTCTCGAGTTCAACCCCAAAACTATGAGGAATTCTTTACAGAGGCGGAGACACGTTCTCAATATGTGACTCTTGAGTGGAACAGGATCATCTCGCCCACTTTGCTCAATACCTTCCGCGCTGGATTGAATCGATCCAAAGGAGGAGACATCAATCGATCCACTCTGGATGAGTCTTTCAACATCATTGACTTTCCCGATCGCATTGGCCCCACCCTGTCAGCTGGGACCATCTCGGACTGGGGAGGCTCCAACGCCGCCGATCGTTTCTCCATCGTCAACGTGTTTCAGTTTACCGACAGGCTGACTTACACGAAGGGTCGACATTCCATCCGAGCAGGAGTGGACATCTGGCGATATCAGCTGAATGGTGCGAACAAACCGCGCCAGCACGGCCGCGTGCGCTACAACGCCTATGCGGATTTCCTGGAAGGCCGACCTCGTCTCCTTGAATTTTTGGTTCCGGGCTCCGGCGACATGAGGGGATTCCGACAAACCGTGCCCGGGTTCTACTTTCAGGACGACTTTCAGTTGTTACCCAATCTGACGATCAACATGGGATTGCGTTTCGAATTCGTTACCATCCCCGTCGAAGTGGCTGGCAGGATTTCCAATTTGAGAGATGTGTACGGCGACTCGACCACGACCGTTGGCGATCCTTTCTTCAAGCTGCCCAAGAATAACTTTGGCCCACGGATTGGATTTGCCTGGGATCCCTTCAAGACAGGAAAAACCTCCCTACGGGGCGGTTTTGGGATCTTTCATATGCAGATGACCTATGTGAACTGGCGTTTTCCCGCCCTGCAGAATCCCCCCTTTACGATCCGCACCCAGGAGGTTTTTCCAGTCGATGCCAACGGCCGACCGGAGGTCAACTGGAAGCCGGATATTGATTTAGACGGGCCTTTTCCCCCGGCCAACCTCTCTGCCCAGATGTTTGATATCAAGACTCCCTACATGATGCAGTACAACCTGACCCTGCAGAGGGAGCTGTGGAGCGACATGATGTTCGCCCTGAGCTATGTGGGCTCCCATGGAGTGCATTTGGGGCGATTGCAGCCGGCCAATATTGGGGAATTCACAGTGTGCCCGTGCCCGCAAGATCCCTCGGTGCCCGACGGAACAAAGTTTTGGGAACCGAACGCCGACCGGCTCAACCCGGCTTTTGGGTCCATCGATATGAGACAGTTTGACACCAATTCCACCTACAACTCCCTGCAGCTTCGAGTCACCAAGCGCTTCACCAGCGGATTGCAATTTCAGACTTCATACACCTGGTCCAATGCCATTGACGAGTCCATTGGTCAGGAGGGTTTCAGCGGAGGAGGCTGGGATTCCTATTCCATGGATCCCTTCGACCGGAGTCGGGACAAAGGGCCTTCCAGCTGGGATCTCAGACATAACTTTGTGGCCAATTTCACCTACGATTTGCCCTTTGGCGCCAATCAGACGGGAGCCGCCGCTAAGGTCCTGGGAGGCTGGCAGGTCGGTGGGATCCTGAATATGAATACCGGCAATCCTTCTTTTGTCTCAATCAGGTTCAACAATTCGCGAAACCTGCAGATCCCCAGCTTCAACCCGTCGGAAAGACCGGATCTCGTACCCGGTACGGACAACAATCCGGTTCTGGGAGGGCCCGACAAGTACCTGGATGCCAGCTCCTTTGTGGTGGCTACGCCCGGCACCATGGGCAATCTGGGTAGAAACACGATCACGCAGCCTGGACTGGTGACTTTTGATTTCTCACTGGTGAAGAACACCTACGTCAGTGAGCAAGTCAATTTTCAGTTTCGGGCAGAATTCTTTAACATCTTCAATCGGGCCAACTTCGCTGCTCCTAATGGGACCGTTTTTAGTAGTTCCAGGAATCCCACCAGTGTCAGCGGGAGTTTTGGTCGCATCACCAGGACGCGCACGACTGCACGGCAGATTCAATTTGCTTTAAAGATTCTTTTTTAAAATGCGCTTTGTGAAAATTACTTCAACGAATTTACTGGCGGTCCTTGTTCTCTTTGTCTTGAGCCACTGTGCGTCCGCTGTGCCGGATGCGCTTGCACCGGA
>JAZFRU010000431.1:0-2802 GCA_036445815.1 Acidobacteriota bacterium
CCTGACAGTGTTGCGTTCAGTCGCCCTCCTCGGCGTACTGCACGAGTACGCCTGCGGGACTCTCTGGGGTACCCGCTTTGCGGGTCGCGCGCCTTGTCAGGTCGGCCCTTGCGCCGATTCGTGACGATCTGGTGTGAGGCAGTCGGGCTTGAGCGGCTCTCTTCATGTTTCGTTAAACCTGAAACGTGAAACGCACGAGGCCCGAAGGGCCGACCCCTGTAGGAAGCTAGTAGGGGCGTACGGCCGTACGCCCACAAGGCCATCTATATTCATGGCCTACTATTAGGGCGCACGCCGTGCGCCCCTACACTAGCCTGTTAGAAATAGCTGTTTCGGTCAGCTGGCGGACTCTGGTAGCGGTCGCTCCAGAGAGCAAAAAAAGACCGCCTCGGCCAGGAGCCGAGGCGGTCTTTGGGTACGCGAACTGTCTTCTTTCTAGAACAGGAATTTGAGCCCAAGCTGAATCTGCCGATTGGTGGTGGCGGTGGTGGTGATTCTGCCGAAGCTTCCTGAAGCCGTGCCGCTGGTATTGGTGAAAACGGTGGCTCTCGGGTTGCTGAAATTGGTCCGATTCAAAATGTTGAAGAATTCGGCGCGGAACTGGACGCTGGTGTCTTCCGTCACGCTGACATTTTTCAGCAGGGAGAAGTCCAGGTTGATCTGGCCGGGACCGAGGCCGGTGTTTCGGCCCAGGTCACCCAGGACGCCCGCCGGGTGCAATGAAAAGGAGTCACCGCTCCAGTATTTGTCGGGATCCCTTCCATCCGCTAGAACCGGATTGTTGTTGGCTCCCGAATTCAGATTGGGGTTCTGTTCGGCGGGACGGGAAAGATCCAGATTGGCCCGGTCAAAGCTGACCGTCAGATTCACGGGATTTCCGTCAGCCAGGGTCATAATCCCGCTGATCTGCCAGCCGCCAAGCAGTTGGTTGGCCACGCCCGAGAGGTCGCCGGAGGGAATATCGGCCGTGAAGTTGGCCGTGAACCGGTTGGCGACATGAAACCCCGAGGGACCCTTGGCGCGAACCTGATCGAAGGGATCCTGGGTGGATGCGGCTGCGCCTCCCACGTCGCCTCCGGCAATGCCGGAGACATAGTCCAGGTTCTTGGAGAAGACATAGGAGAGCTGGGCCTGAAAGCCCCGGCTGAAGCGCTTGCTGAAGCGCAGCTGCAGGGCGTTGTACCAGCTGTTGGTATCCCACTGCCGGATCTCCATGTCGATGAAGTTGGGATTGATCTTGGGGTTGCCGTCCGCCCAGAACTTCTGTCCGGCTCCTATGGTGGATTCATCGAACCCGGTAGTTGAAGGATCATCCGGGCAGGGGCAGACATCGAAGGTGGCGCTGTTGGCGTTCTTCAGACGTCCCAGCTTCACGCCCCGGCTTCCCGCGTAGCTGATGGAAAACACCGAGTCACTGGCCAGTTGATGCTGGATGGTCAGGTGGAACTGCTGCATGTAGGGTGTGGGTGCGTCAAACTGCATGGGACTCGAAGTGGGTTTCCCGCTTCCGCCTCCCTGTTGCCAAAGCTCGAACGCATTGGGGAAGAAGCCGGCTTCCTCTCCCGGAAAATCCCTGGGCCGGATCACATTTCTCACGAAGAAGGGAGCATTCTGGTAACCCATGATCCACCAGTTGGCATAGGTGTGGGGCTGATAGAAGATTCCATAGCCGGTACGAACCGAGGTCTTGCCTTCCCCGAAGGGATCCCAGGCAAACCCGATGCGCGGACCGAGGTTGGTCCAGGAGTTGTTCTCAAAAAATGGTGCCGGGCCGACATGGGGTGCAATGTCATTGACGGGATCCTGTACGTTGGCGATCCGATCGGCGACTTCAATGGGGGTGTTCAGGACCTCCCAGCGCAGGCCAATATTCATGGTCAGGTTGGGCCGTATCTTGAAGTCATCCTGGAAATAGGTGGACACCATGGTCTGGCGGTATCCCCGCATGGAGCTGCCGGCTCCTGGAACCAGAAACTCGAACCGGTTGGGACCGGCGCAGGAGGAGGTAAAACAGAGATCGTTCTGGAGAAAGTTTTCGATGCCCGTAAAGCGCATGCGGCCGTGCAGACGGGAACCGGAGAGTCCGTTGAGGTGCATTCGCTTGACGTTTGCGCCAAATTTGATGGAGTGGTTGCCGGTGGTCCAGGTTACCGTATCGGTGAACTCGAACATGTTCAGAATCGAGAGGCGGTCTCCTCCGCCTGCGGCGTCGGTTCCGAAGGTGTCAAGACCCGTCACCAGGATCTGGCCGGGCAACCGGTCAGGCAGAAAGGTCAAGGCGGGGTCGACGTTTCCAGCCACGATATTGGGCAATCCTCCAAAGGAGCGGTTAAAGGAGGCGCTGAAGGCATTGACCAGCGAGGGCGAGACGATCCTGCGCCAGGTCGTGTTGAAGAGCTGGCGCCGGGTGTCGGGGTGACGCTGAAACTGAACGTCCGATCCCTTGCCTGTTCCGCCTGAATAGTAGAGTTCTCCCACCGCATCATCGATGAAGTAGCGGGCATCGATCGAGTCCGATGGGGAGAAGGTGTGATCAATCTTGACCAGGAAATAGTTCTCCCGAACCGGGTTGGTGGTCGTAAAATTGTGTTGTGCCGTACCGTCACCGAAATCAACGCCGTTGGGAACCGCAAAGAGGTCCAGATAGGGCTGAACCGCCGGGTCGATCGGTACAAGATTTCCGTTGCGGGCATCCAGGCTGTGAACGTTTCGCGAGACCGAGAGTCCCAGGCCCTCTCGAAGTCCTTCGTAGCTGCCGAAGATGAAGGTCTTGTCCTGAATGATGGGCCCCCCGGCGGTGAA
>JAZFRU010000432.1:0-2349 GCA_036445815.1 Acidobacteriota bacterium
AGGCTGGTGAAGGGAGCACTGCCCCTGGAGCAGACCCTGGAGTAAGCCATCCAGATTGCCGATGACCTGGATAAAGTCCACCGGCAGGGTGTGGTGCATCGGGACTTGAAGCCCGGCAACATCATGCTGGTCAAGAGTGGGGCTAAGCTGCTGGATTTTGGTTTGGCTAAGCTACAAGCCGCGGACACGCCCACCAACCTCTCAGCCCTACCCACGGAGCAGGCCAACCTGACCGCTGAGGGGACCATCCTGGGCACTTTGCAGTACATGGCTCCTGAGCAGTTGGAAGCCAAGGAAGCTGATAGCAGGACGGACATCTTTGCCTTTGGTGCTGTGGTCTATGAGATGGCTACAGGGAAGAAGGCATTTGAGGGGAGCAGCCAAGCCAGTTTGATTGCGGCCATTATGGGGCAGGAGCCAAGGGCGATGTCGGAGTTACAGCCGATGATGCCTGCACTGTTTGATCGAGTGGTGAACAGGTGCCTGGCCAAGGACCCCGACAACAGATGGCAGACTTCCAGCGACCTCCACGACGAGTTAAAGTGGATTGCCAAAAGCGATTCCACGACAATGCGTCCAGGGGCCGGTGAAACAACCGGCATCCATCGCATCGGGCAACGAGTGATGTGGGTGGCCTTGGCCTGTTTGATGATCGGTGGCGTTGTTGCCAGCCTCGCTGTCTGGAACCTCAAACCCTCTTCCGCACTTACAGCGACTGTATCGCTCGGCATCGCTCTTCCCGTTGACCACCTGCTTACAGGTAATATCTCGGCAATATCACCAGATGGTACGCGGATGGCCTATGCCGCCTTCAAAGATGGCCAAAGTCAACTCTATCTCCGGACTCTAGATGAGTTCGAGGCCAGACCCATCCCAGGCACGGAGGGAGCCGAAAATCCGGTCTTTTCTCCGGGCGGCCAGTGGATCGCGTTTTTTGTAAAGGATCAGGGTGAGTTGCAGAAGGTGTCGCTACAGGGCGGGCCTCCATTGACCATCTGCGGGGGAGTCGGCCTGGGAACGGGAGCCACCTGGGCGTCCGAAGACTTGATTATCTTTTCGCCCGACATCGCCTCAGGTCTTATGCAGGTTTCAGCTGGGGGAGGAACTCCTCAGCCACTGACGTCACCGGATGCAAGTCAAGGAGAAATTGGTCATTGGTGGCCTCAGATCCTGCCCAATGGAGAGGACGTCCTCTTCACTGTGGATACCGGGCAGACTGGGGAGGAAGCGCGCATTGCCATCCTTTCTCTGGCAACAGGAAAATGGCGCACCCTCATTTCTGGAAGCGTGCGGGCCCAGTATGCAGCTAGCGGTCACTTAGTGTATACGCAATCTGGTTCTCTTCTAGCTGTTCCCTTTGATGCAGCTGAACAAGAATTGACGGGCTCCCCAGTGCCCATACTCGAAGGCCTATACAGCTCATGGACTGCAGCAGGGGGTCATTTTGCTCTGTCAAATAAGGGGTCACTGATCTATGCGATTGGCCCCTCCGCACAGAAGAGACTGGTTTGGGTGGATCGCAAGGGACAAGTTACACGTTTCACCGAGCACCATGCCAATTACTATTACCCTCGCTTTTCTCCCGACGGTAAATTTGTGGCTGTAAACGAAGAGGATCAGATTTGGATCTACAATGTGGAAAGTGGTAGACGCCTCCGTCTGACCCTTGAAGCACGAAACTATGTCCCGGCTTGGACACCCGATGGCGAGGCGGTTACTTTCGGATCTTACCGACTGGGCTCGGTGAACCTTTACCTAAAGAAAATCAGTGGAAATGACCCAGCGGAGCTGCTTCTTGAACGGCCAAATCGACAGTATCCGATGTCATGGTTCCGCGAAGGCGGCAGTTTATTGTTTGCGGAACGTCTATCCAGCAGTGGAGGCGACGTTTGGGTGCTTCATCAGGAGGGAGATAGTGACCCTTCTCCTGTGCTACAGGGGCCCTTTAACGAGCGACGGGCGAGGCTTTCTCCTGACGGACGTTGGCTGGCCTACGTATCCGACGAATCGGGCCAGGACGAAGTGTATGTTCGACCCTATCCCGGTCCGGGCACAAAGTTGCCCATTTCAGCTGGCGGGGGTGAGGATCCAATCTGGTCTGCCGACGGACGTGAACTCTTCTATCTCAGTAAGAACCAGGTGGTGGCAGTGAACGTTGCCACTACTGATGTGTCCCTTCAAGCTGACAAACCCCATGCGCTCTTTGAAGGCCAGTTCATCGGGAACTTCTGTTGCGGTGCCAGTTATGACATCTCTCCTGACGGTCAACAGTTTCTGATGATTCAACAAGACGGAACAGGTCCATCCCAAATCAACGTCGTCCTCAATTGGTTCGAGGAACTCAAACGT
>JAZFRU010000433.1:0-4655 GCA_036445815.1 Acidobacteriota bacterium
GCGGGAGTCGACGTTTATCGATATCAGCTCAACGGCTCCAATCGGCCCCGTCTGCACGGACGCATGCGCTTCAACAGCTATGAGGATTTCCTGGAGGGTCGGCCCCGGCTACTGGAATTTCTCTTTCCCGGGACCGGGGGCATGAGGGGATTCCGGCAAACCGTTCCCGGCTTCTTTATTCAAGACGACTTTCAGCTCCTTCCCAATCTGACCTTGAACCTGGGCCTGCGTTTTGAGTATTCCACGGTTCCCACCGAAGTGGCCGGCAGAATTTCCAATCTGAGGGATGTCTTGCGCGACTCGGAGCTGACCGTGGGCGATCCTTTCTTCGAACTGCCCAAGAACAACTTCGGACCGCGCTTCGGATTCGCATGGGATCCTTTCAGTACCGGGAAAACCTCACTGCGGGGCGGATTCGGGCTTTTTCATCAGCAGATGACCTATGTCAACTGGCGTCTGCCGGCCCTTCAGAACCCTCCCTTCACGATCCGCACCCAGACGACTTTTCCAACAGAATTAGTAGACGGTGTGTCTAAACCGGCCGTCAACTTCCCGCCGGTGATTGACTTCGATGCCCCCCGGCCTCCGCCCACCCCGGCTGCCCAGCAGTTCAATATAAAGACTCCCTATATGCTGCAATACAACTTGACCCTGCAGCGGGAGTTGTGGAGCGACATGATGTTCGCTCTCAGCTACGTGGGCTCCCATGGAGTTCATCTGGGGAGGTTGCAGACGGCCAATATCAACGAGTTCACGGTGTTGCCCGACGGAACCAAGTTCTGGGAACCCAATGCCCCCAAACTCAACCCCGCCTTTGGGGCCATTGATCTGAGGCAGTTTGACACCAACTCTTCTTACAACTCCATGCAGCTTCGGGTGACCAAACGTTTCAATGAAGGACTGCAGTTTCAGACCTCCTACACCTGGTCCAACGCCATTGATGAATCCATCGGCCAGGAGGGCTTCAGCGGAGGGGGCTGGGATGCGTTTTCAATGGATCCCTTTGACCGCAGCCGCGACCGGGGACCCTCCAGCTGGGATCTGCGCCACAACTTCGTGGCCAATTTCACCTACGATCTGCCCTTTGCGGCCGGCCTGGGTGGAGCCGCCGGAAAGATCCTGGGAGGCTGGCAGACCAGCGGAATTTTGAATATGAATACGGGCAACCCCTCGGTAGTCTCGATCCGCTTCAACCATTCGCGCAACGGGGTTCTTCCCAGCTTCAATCCTTCGGAGAGACCGAATCTGGTTCCGGGCAGCGACAACAATCCGGTTCTGGGCGGTCCCGACCGGTATCTGGATGCAAGCGCCTTCGAGGTGGCCGACTCCGACCCCTCCACCCCTGGTATTCAAGGGGGTATCCTGGGGAATCTGGGACGGAACACCATAACCCAGCCCGGCCTGGTCACTTTCGATTTTTCCTTGATCAAGGAGACCTATGTCAGTGAAGAGTTGTCGGTTCAGTTTCGGGCCGAGTTCTTTAACCTCTTCAACCGGGCCAACTTCGCTGCTCCCAACGGGACGGTCTTCAGCAGTTCTCGAAGACTCGACACTCCCAGCGGAAGTTTCGGGCGAATCACCAGAACCCGGAGCAGTTCACGGCAGATTCAATTTGCCCTGAAACTGCTCTTTTAGCCGAACAAGGGGGGCGATCCTGCTAAGGTTCGTCCCCCTTTTCCTGACTCCTGACCGAGCGCTGGTCTTTGACCAGCGCGTTCCACGTTTCATGTTTAACGTTTAACGAAAAGAAGTGTGGAGGCGTACGGCCGTGCGCCCATCCGGATTCGGCGCAGGACGTCATTCTTTCCTTCGTGAAACGTTAAACTTGAAATGTGAAACAGGCCACACGAAGTGAGGCCAGACCGTTGGCTTAATTCTCTCTTTCTTCCAACCAGCGACTGAAATAGGCCTGAGCCAGCAGAAACAAGGCCACAAAGCCAGCAGAGATCAGAAGGTCGACCCAGATGAATTCGAACCCGCTTTCCCGGGAGGGGACGATGAGCAAAAATCGTTCCAGCCACATGCCCACCAGCACCACTCCGGAAACCAAAGGCAGAAGGTGAGGTTGTTTCATTCGACGGGTGATCAGTGAGGTGAAGGGCACCAGAAAGCAGAGACCCAGCACCACCCATGCCAGAGGAGCCCAGCTGCCGGTGCTTCGCAGGATCAGAAAAGTTAATTCTTCGGGAAGATTACCGTACCAGATGACCAGAAACTGAGACCACATGAGGTAGGTCCACAGCAGGCAGAATCCCAACAGGATTTTTCCGAAATCCTGAGCAATGGCCTGGGTGAACCATTCTTCGACTCCTGTCCAGCGCCGCCACAAGTAGCTGATGACTACAATCATGGCCAATCCCGCATAAAGGTTCCCCATGAAAAAGTAGGCCGGGAAAAGGGTGCTGTACCAATCGGGATCCATCGACATGACCAGATCGACGGCCAGGAGACTGAACGCACAAACATAAACCAGGATGGTGGATACGGCCAGAGCCGTCAGATGGCTCGGTCTGGAAGATTCGGGAACACGAGTCCGACGTGACGCCAGAATGAATTTCCCGCTGACCAGGACCAGCAGGATCAAGGCGATTCCACCGCGACATACGAAGAAGATCAGGGAAAACCACCCGGCTCGTCCTGCGGGTGGATCTGAAATCCAGGGGTAGAGGGATCCCATCCCACCGATGGCCAGGATCAGATAAAGAAACAGAGACAGAGGTAGGAATCCAGCCAGGCTCTCCGCCAATTCCCGAACCTGAGTGGTGGCCCAGCGGGCATTGGTGAGTTCAAAAATAGCCGAGAAGACCGGTCCGGCCACAGAGATTCCTGTCCAGAGCAGGAAATTCACCAGAAAGACCTTCCAGGCGTGATCCGAATCCAGAAGCAACCCGATCAAGAATGCCACCGTACCTGCTCCGCAGGTTCCGAGAAGCAGAATGATCCCGGTTTTGTCCAACTGTTTGAATTTCAATTCAATCGCAGCCATGGATTAATCTTCTTTGAGGGTTCTCACAAAAGCGACAATCTGCCAGGTCTGGTGAGCGCTGAGTTCGGTCCCGTAACGCGGCATAAGCCGTACGCCGTTTCGAATGGTGCCGTAGAACCACCCGTCCGGGTTCTCCTGAATAAAGGGGCTGGCCAGATCGGTAGGTGGAATGAACTTGGCGGACACGGGGCCGTCTCCTTTTCCGGTGGGGCCATGACAGGGGGCACAGTAGACCGAAAAGTGTTGTCTGCCAGCCTTGACCACCTCCTCGGATGCGGCCAATGGACTGGTGGGAAACTGAACCCCCAACTGAGAGCGATCCAGGGGGAATCGACCCTCGGTCGAGAGGGTGCCCTCAACCGGCGCAAGGGGACCTGCCGCGGGTGCTGGCGATGGCTGTCTGGCCATCTCGGATTGACACCCATGGCTGCCAAGGAGGACCAACAGGGTCAAGATGGCCAGGCGCATCTGGATTCTCAATGCTCTGTCCATTCGGTTGCTCCGCTCTGTTGGAACCATTCAACCACCTGACTGGATTCGGTGTCAGAACACTCGACCCAGAGACCGAATTTATCTTGACTGAACCGGGAATCGTAGGGCAGAGGGTTCAGGAGATGCCGTAAGACACCCCAGTAGAGAAAGCCGCCTACCGTTGCCAGTGCCCCAAATAAAATCGTCAGCTCAAAGACGATGATCAGGAATGGCGGAAGCGAGATCAAGGGTTTTCCTCCGGTAATCAGGAGAGGCCACTGAAGAGTTGTCCAGATGGTCAGGGCCAGGCCGGAGACTGCCCCCGTGACGGCTCCCAGGAGAGTCATCCAGCGCACCGGACTTTTCCCGGGTGCGGTCAACTCGTACAATTCCTGGTCAGGATAGGGAGAAAAAGTTTCAAATTGATTCCACCCTTTCGCTGGCGCGTTCCGGAGGGCGTCCAGCAGGTGATCCCTGTCCTCAAAAATCCCCAGCACACCTTTCATGGGTGCTCCTCCCGATGAACAGGCAATGGATCATGGGCCGCATGATGCATCGACTCCTTGACTTCAGCAAGAGGTATGGCCGGAAGGTTACGAATGAACAGGAGGAACCAGAAGGCGAACCAGGCGGCACTGGCCAGGAGAATGGTCCATTCCACCCCACTGGGGCTGTAGGTGTCCCAGGAGGCCTGGGCGTATTCTCGAGCCAGGGACCCGGTGATGATGACGAATCGTTCTGTCCACATTCCCACATTGATCACGATTGAGACGCAAAAAAGAACGGTCGTGTTCCGCCGTGCGGCCTTGAAGAAGAACAGCAACGGAGCCAGGCAGTTGCATACGACCATGAGCCAGAACAAGGGTGCGAAATCTCCAACGGCCCGAGAGAGAAATACGGTCTGTTCGAAGGGATTGTGGCTGTACCAGGCGAAGAACATTTCGGTCAGATAGGAATAGGAAACGATCAGGGATGAAACGATGATCAGTTTGGCTATGTTTTCCAGGTGGTGTCCGGTGATGTATTCCTTCAGGTTCAGGATGACTCGTGTTGGGATCAGAATGGTCAGCACCATGGCCAGTCCCGAGAAGATGGCACCCGCTACAAAGTAGGGCGCGAAGATGGTGCTGTGCCAACCAGGGACGATGGCTACCGCAAAATCCCAGGAGACGACGCTGTGGACGGACACCACCAGCGG
>JAZFRU010000434.1:0-11232 GCA_036445815.1 Acidobacteriota bacterium
GACCGGTCTTAACCGGGACTGATGGGCTGCTGGTCGGATAGAGCCTTCAGCTTGGGCAGGGAGCGGCGAATGTTTCGAATGGCCTGGCGAAGCCGGTGTTCATTTTCCACCATGGCAATTCGCACGTAGCCTTCCCCCAGATCACCGAATCCGATCCCGGGCGCCAAGGCCACATGGGCCTCCTTCATGAGCATCATGGCGAACTCAATTGAACCCATTTCCCGATAGGGTTCGGGAATGGGTGCCCAGGTAAACATGCTGGCCTTGGGCTTCTTGACAGGCCATCCAATCCGATTGAGACCATCGCACAGGACATCTCTTCGATTCTGGTAAATTTCCTTCTGGTGTGCCACGCAATCCTGGGGACCGTCCAGAGCAGAAATGGCGGCCACCTGGATGGGGGTGAAGATCCCGTAATCGTAGTAACCCTTGATCTTGGCCAGGGCCGCAATGATGTCACGATTTCCCACGCAAAAACCGAGTCTCCATCCCGCCATGTTGTAGGACTTGGACATTGTATAGAATTCCACTCCCACGTCTTTCGCCCCCGGAATCTGCAAGAAACTGGGAGATTGGTAATCATCGAATGTGACGTCTGCATAGGCCATATCGTGGATCACCATGATCTGATTGTCCTTGGCAAAACGTACAATCTCTTCAAAGAAATCCGGGCTGACGGTGGCCGTGGTCGGATTGTGGGGGAAGTTGAGAGTAATGATCTTGGGGCGGGGCCAGATCTCTCGAGTGATGTATTCCAAATCGGGCACGAACTCCTCTTCCTCGCGGAGAGGTATGGAAACCACATTTCCTCCGGCCATGGCCACGCTGTAGATGTGGATGGGATATGTGGGGTTGGGAATGAGCGCCAGATCGCCGGGATCCAATAGCGCAAGCATCAGATGAGCCAGCCCTTCCTTGGAGCCAATGGTGGCAATACACTCAGTCTCCGAGTCCAGGTCCACATCAAATCGGTTTTTGTAAAATCGGCAGATCGCCTTCAATAGCGCTGGAATCCCTTTGGAAGCCGAGTAACGGTGCGTCTTTCGATCTTGAACCACTTCGCACAGCTTGTCGATGATGTGCTGTGGAGTGGGCTGGTCGGGATTTCCCATCCCCAAATCGATGACATCAGCTCCTTCCTGTCGGAGGCGCAGCTTGGTTTCATTAAGCTGCCCGAACAGGTAAGGAGGAAGCCGATTCAAACGCTGGGTATTAATGACTGGCATGGGGCGCCACCTGTACTCCGAATTCCAACAACATCAACAGTCCCTCGACTCTCAAAACCCTCACAATAATAACCCAGTTAGTTTTCTCGAACCAACCGTTCAGACCTGTTCCTTATCTCGTTTCAGATCGAGCGAGACAGAATTAATGCAGTAGCGTTTGTGGGTCGGTGCCGGCCCATCCTCAAAAACATGTCCGAGGTGTGCATCACAGCGACCACAGAGAACCTCCACTCGCCGCATGCCATAAGCGTCGTCGCTTTCGGTAACCACGGCGTTCTCGACGATAGGCTCCCAGAAACTGGGCCAACCCGTGCCGGAATCAAACTTGGTCTCCGCACTGAAGAGTTCATGGTCGCAGCAAACACAGCGGTAAGTCCCATCTTCTTTGCAATCCCAGTACTTGCCCCCAAAAGCAACTTCCGTGCCCTTGTTGCGGCAGATCTGGTGCTGCTCAGGGGTGAGCTGTTGACGCCACTCCTCATCCGTTTTAGAAATCTTGTCGCTCATATCTTGGAACTCCCTCCGCCGTCTACGATAACTCTTTGTTGAATTCCAGTACAGTTCCTCATATAAAGCGCATATGAACATCGAAGGAAAAAGCGCAATAGTGACGGGCGGTGCCTCCGGATTGGGCGAGGCGACGGTGAGAAAACTGCACTCCAAGGGGGCTCGTGTCACCATAGCAGACGTCGACTCAGACGCCGGCACGACCCTGGAGGCCGATATCGGGCAGGGGGCTTTATTTTGCGAAACGGATGTGCGCCAGGCAGCATCGGTTCAGCACACCATCGAACAGACGATTCAACGGCACGGCGGACTTCACATTCTGGTCAATTGTGCGGGGATCGCCATAGCCGAGAAGGTTCTGGGACAGGAAGGCCCTCACGATTTGGGCCGCTTTGCTGACGTCATCCAGGTGAACCTGATCGGCACCTTCAACGCACTCCGTCTGGCTGCCTTTGCCATGGCTGCGAATTCTCCAGGTAAGGAAGGTGAACGAGGACTGGTGGTCAATACGGCCTCGGTGGCTGCCCTTGAAGGACAGATCGGGCAGGCGGCCTACTCTGCCTCCAAGGGGGGAGTCGTCGGTCTGACTTTACCGGCGGCCCGGGAACTGGCTCGCCAGGGAATCCGTGTGGTCACCATTGCACCAGGCACCTTCGATACGCCACTGCTGTCGGGTCTCCCTGAAAAGGCACGAGCTTCGCTGGCCGAACAGGTCCCCTTCCCGTCTCGGCTGGGCCACCCGGAAGAGTTCGCATCACTGGTCCAGCACATCATCGAGAACGTCATGCTCAACGGTGAAACGATCCGCCTGGATGGGGCCCTGCGAATGGGTCCGAGGTAGCGGGAGCGGCCTCGCTGTCTCTTGGCCGCGTTCCACGTTCCAGGTTCCACGAAAAGAAGAGTAGTGGCGCACTGAGGCGCCTCCCACACTCCAGACACACCCAGCCGACCCCTCCCGATTGGGTTTTGAGACGGCCTGGACTGAGCGCCCTTCGGTCAGTTGGCGTGGTTATGTAGCGGCCGCTCTATGAGCGACCTCTACAACATCTGGCAACTTCAACGGGATTCGACTGCACCACTCCAACACTGGCGACCCCTATCCATTTGTGACATGATCAATCCAATGACTATTCTCGAATTTGAAAGCTCCGTCATTCAGAATGAGGCCATGATTTCCGAGGCCGTGGAATCGGTGGTCAACTCCTCGCAGGAGGAGTTGCATATTTTCGTTGCCGGGATAGGAGCGACTGAGAAACGGCTGGTGGAAGCTGGAGAGAAATCGGCCGGGCAGGATCTTGTTCTGGCCTCCACGCTGGCCGAGGGAGTCAGAACCTTTCTGATTCAAGTAGCCCACCAGTTGACCTCCAACACCGTTTCTACTCAGACTCAGAGTCTTCTCTCAGAACTCTTCGATGAATTCAGCAACCTCCTCGAGGGGGTGTTCCTGATCGGCGGGCTCAGTCCAGTGGCACGAAAGGTTCTGGCATCCTATGCTGAGCGTGCGGGCGCGATCATCATTGCCCAGGCAATCCAAGAGAAGGGGCTCCCGGCTCAGGCCGTCTGTGGACGACAGATCCATCTTTCCAACGGTCCTGATACCTCACAAGAATTTCAGGAAAAGACCCTCGCTGATTTCCAGCATGAGATCTCGGCACTCTCGCAGGCCGGAAGCATCCCTGTCATCCCCCTCTCATTGCACCCCTTAGCCATCTCAAAGTGATCAGTAAACTGGTCTCCGGAGGTCAGACCGGTGTGGACCGGGCCGCCTTGGATACGGCGCTGGAACTTGCCTTCTCTTGTGGCGGGTGGTGTCCCAAGGGTCGAAGGGCCGAGGATGGTCCACTCGATGAGATCTATCCTCTCCAGGAAACCCCTTCCGCCAGATATCCCCAGCGAACCGAATGGAACGTGAGAGACTCGGATGGAACCCTGGTCTTGTATCGGCAGACTCTGACCGGTGGCAGTGCCTATACGGTAGAACTTGCCAAACGGTACGACCGTCCCTGTCTGGTTCTGGACCTCTCCACAAATCCCACCCGAGAGACCATTTTGAATTGGGTCAACCAGCATCAGATTCACGTTCTGAACGTGGCAGGATCCAGAGAAAATGGGAATCCCGGCATTTATGAACAGGGGCGTCAACTGTTGCGTGCCGTTCTCTCCAGTCCGGCCTGAGAGAACTGGTGAAGGAGCTGGAGACAGACAACATGGTCTGGGGAATCTATTTCAGCTGAAACCTTTCAGGGGCTCCTGCCATCATTGACCATAGAAATCAGGCAAAGTCCCATACAAGGCTATAGCCATGAAAGAGGAACCCAGGAAAAACAGCACCACCAAGGCCTCCGAGGATGAAACGAAGGCTCCTGTGAAGTGGGAACTGACCAAACAGGACAAAGCGTTTCTCCGGACCTGCAGCATCTGTCCCGATTAATGGGCTGGATCGTGTGTCATCCGGGCGCTAGCCCGCATTTCTCACACCTCCTCTACTGTATCGGCGCTATTATCCGCCCTGACGGTGTTGCACTCCCCCAACCTCCTCAACGTACCCTACAGTACGTTTGCGGGGGCTGCGGTCGTGCGCCTTGTCAGGCCGGCTCTCCCACCGCTTCGTGACGAGAAGGTGTGAGAAATGCGGGCTTAGGAAGAGGGTTGTGGGAACAACCGACTGAAGTTGCCGCTGAAAAACTTTGCCTTGATGTCATCATCCACACCAATGCTCTCCAGAACCGCCGCCTGAGACTCCCAGACAGGACGCTGCCAACCCCGAGGAAAGAACGACGAGTCGGTTCCAAACAGCAGCCGGTCCGGCCCAATCACGTCCAATGCCTGGCGAAACACATCCTCCAGGGTCAGGGAAGGCAGATACTTGATCCAGCTGTTGGAACTGGATGAGTCCAGATAAACATTAGGGCACAGATCAGCCAGCATCAGTGCTTCTCGGAACAACCCTGCACCAAAGTGGGGAAGAATAATGGGCAACTCCGGGAAACTGAGGGCAACCGAGTGTAAGTCCAGGGGATTGGAGAGTCGCATGGAAAATCGACTGGGCAGATCCAATTTGCCTCTGACCCCCACTGAAAGCACTCCACAATGAACGAAAACTGCCACGTTGCTCAGGGAGGCCGCAGTTTCAAAGACGGCCAGAGACTCATCTTCGTACAGACGAAAGTGATGCATGGCAGGAAACAGGCAGATACACCGCATTCCCAGTTCAGTCACGGCCCTCTGAATCCGCCCTGGTGCCCCTTCCTGGTGCGGATTCACCATGAAGAATCCCACAAAACGACCCGGGTGCTGCTCCACAGCAGCCCCCACAGACTCTTCATCCCCTGGGATACTGGCAATCAAGGCAGCTCTGTCGACCTGATTGCAGTCCAACTCTCGCACCCAACGTTCGGTGAGATTCGTGTTTGATCCCGGAGACTCCCATCCCAACAGCTCCGTTACCTCGGCAACGGGATCCTGGGAACCCTCGAATTCTTTCTCGTGGGCAAGTTGTTGGAAGAATCTATGGGAGAAGAAATGACAGTGACAATCGTTGATCGAAATCTCGGAGGTCCTCGGCAAGGAGACCTTGGTCAAATTTTCACGATCTTGACCAACACCACGGTAATGTTATCGTTTCCACCGTTATTGTTAGCCTCTGCAACCAGCAGATCGGCCGTTTCCTCGAGCGATTCGTTTTTTAGAATCTCGTCGAGCCTGGAGTCAATCACCGTGTCGGTCACACCGTCACTACAGATCAAAACGATGTCCCCGATCTCAAAAGAAAAAGGGAACACATCCGCCTCGACCCTGGGAAGGACTCCCAGCGATCGATCCAACAGATTCTTCTGAGGATGTTGATGCATCTGATCCTTGGTAATCAACCCTTGCTTGAAAAGGCGGTAAACAGGAGAGTGGTCTTCGGTCAGTTGAGTGATCTGGTCCCCTCGCTTCAAATAGATTCGGCTGTCCCCAACATGCCCAATCCATCCCATACCCGGATTGTCGGGCATGAACCAGAGGGAAGAAACGGTGGTGCCCATTCCCGCATGTTCAGGACAATCATCCTGGTCATTCAGGATCCTGCGATTGGCTTCCTCAATTCCCTCTCTCAGGACTTCTTCAGGAGTCCCTGTCGCTTTTCCGACCAATTCGGTCAGAGTCGAAGACGCCAACCCGCTCGCCACCTCGCCCGCAGCATGACCTCCAAGCCCGTCACACACTCCGAAAAAGCCTAAATCGGGGGCTTCAATCAGGGAATCTTCGTTGTTGGTTCTGACCTGACCCACGTCGGACCGAGCCTGGTACTGATACTCAAGAGAGTCCTTCTGATAGGTTTCCGATTCCATATTATTTTACAAGACTCGCCATGGGAGCTCGCTGACTCCAATCACCTTAATATAGTCTAAAAATCCTGTAAACCATTGAGCATCCGTAAATGGCAATTGACAAGACCGTAGCCGATCAGAATCAGAAGAACCCAAGCAGCTATTTTCTTCCACAAGGGGTAGGTCAGCTGGATTCCACAATAAGGGCAAAAAGCACTCCTGTACAGCAAGGTGTAGTGACAATTAGGACAGCTTTCCAGTTTTTCGCGAGACATCTCCCTGCCGACGCTTCTACTGTATCATCTGCACACCGGATTCTGCGAAACTATAATCCAGTACCCGTCCACCGTTTTTGGTGATGGCCTCAACGACAGCGGCCTGATGCCCCTCCTTCACAACACTGACAAAACATCCGCCGCCGCCTGCACCACAGATCTTATTCGCCAGCGCCCCGGCCTGCTCAGTCGACTTGAAGATTTTCTCGATTCCCGGTGTGCTGACGCCTTGGGCTAATCCCTTCCGATTATTCCATTCCTCGGCAAGACATTGGGCGAACCCATTCAAGTCTTCCTGCTTCAGCCTCTCATACATGTCCAGGGCGGTCTTCCGGATCTTTCCCATCCGTGCCACGGTGCCACTCTCACCATCGATATACCGCTTCATCACATCCCAGTTAGTGGAGCCTGAAAATCGCGAAGCTCCTGA
The DNA here is from genome assembly GCA_036445815.1 of Acidobacteriota bacterium. Taxonomy (GTDB): domain Bacteria; phylum Acidobacteriota; class UBA6911; order RPQK01; family JADFOI01; genus JAPYTY01. Next base: position 6,752 of record JAZFRU010000434.1, read on the forward strand.
GTACCCTAACAGTATCTGGCGTTGCATTTGATCCTTGAACGGACTTGAGAGTTCGAGTTTTTCATGCCGGATCCCCTGAACCTCGAACCACAGTGCGTTCACGCCCCCGTAGGCAGCTGGAAAGTAATCCTGCTTGCCGGTGGGAACTCGAATCGATTGGGTTTCGATGTCCGCTCCGACGTCAATGATCTGCCTGCGATCCAGGGGCCGATTCTCCAGCTGAATCAAAGCCGTGCTCAAACCGACCAGAAGAGAAGAAGATCCTCCCAGACCTGAACCTGCAGGAACCTGGCTTCCGATTCGAACATTCAGACCGCAACTAGGCTTGTAAAATTTCACGATGCGCACCACCAGATCAAGCCGGGCAAAGGGGCCTTCGCTCTTCAGTTCTTCCAGGCAGGATGCCTCCAGAACCAGATCCAGGTTTTCTGCTTCGATTCGAATTCTCCGGTCCGAGCGCTTCTCCAGTTCCACCTCAGTCGTCAGGTCAATGGCAACGTTCAGGGTCAGCCCGCTCCCCTCGAACAGGTACAGAGGATAAATGTCGAGTGTCCCTCCTGCCAGATCTATTCGAGTCGGCGCCAGTGCCTTAATGGTTGTCCCTCATTTCTCTCAGTTGTGCCTCGGAAATTTCCCTGATCTGCAATTCACGAGCCTTTTTCAGCTTGGAACCAGGCGACTCACCCACCACCACAAAGTCTGTTTTGGAGGAAATTGAAGAGGTGACCTGACCGCCGTTATCCTTGATAAACTCCGCCGCTTGAGTTCGACTCCAGGTCGGCAAGGCACCGGTGATGACAAAAGTCCGTTCGGTAAAGGGTTGCTTCTCTTTGGACTCTCTTTTCCGGCAGCGAAATTGAAGTCCAGCCCTTCTGAGTGCTTGAATCAGAAGCTGGTTCTCCTGGTCATGGAGGTAGGAATAGGCACTGCTGGCGATCTCAGGTCCTATTCCCTCAATCAAAACAAGGTCCTCTTCAGGGGCTTTGGAAAGGGAATCGATGTCCCCGAAGTGGTCCGTGAGAAGCGCGGCAACCCGCTGCCCCACATGTCTGATCCCGAGGGAAAAAAGAACGCGTTCGAAAGACTGCGATTTACTCTGTTCCAGACTGGCCATCAGGTTCTCGACCGACTTCTCCTTGAAGTTGGGCACCTGAGCGAGATCTTTCCGGGCCAGCTGGTAGAGACCGGAAGCATCTTCGATCAAATTCGATTCCAGAAGCTTCTCCAGGGTCTGGGGACCCAACCCGCGGATATCCATTGCTCCCTGACTTACAAAATGCTTCAGAGATTCCAGTACCTGAGCGGGACAGTCTCGATTGGTGCAGTAATCCATGGCCACTCCAGCCTGCCGCGTCACGCTTTTTCCGCAAACGGGACACTCCCTGGGATTTCGGAATTCCTTTTCTGTTCCGGTTCGCTTCTCCCTGACCGCTCCCACCACCTGAGGAATAACATCGCCCGCCCTTTTGACCACCACCACGTCGCCTTCACGAATATCCTTCCGTCGGATGTCCTCCTCGTTGTGAAGGGTTGCTGTCCGCACGGTCACTCCCCCCACCTGAACCGGTTCCAGAACTGCATACGGATTCAGCGCTCCACTTCGACCGACGTTGATACTTATTTTGATGAGACGGGTTGTGGCCAGTTCGCCGGGGAATTTGTAGGAGACGGCCCAGCGGGGATCTCGACTCACCGTCCCCAACCGATCCTGATAATCCAACCGATTGACCTTCACGACGATGCCATCGATCTGGTAGTCCAGGGAATCCCTCTCTCCCTGCCAGTGGCCGCAAAAGTCGATTACTCCCTTCATCGACGGGTGATGACGATAGTGGGTATTCACGGGAATACCCCAGTCCCTCAACCGTTCCAGGACCTGAAGCTGAGTCTCCAGGCGCACGCCCTCCAGGTAACCCACGGAATAGGCGAAAAAGGCCAGCGGCCGCGATGCCGTAACCCGAGAATCGAGCTGACGGAGTGCTCCTGCCGCTGCATTTCTGGGATTAGCAAATGGACTTTTATCGGCAGCCGTACGCTCCTGGTTGATGCGATCAAAGGCGGACACCGGAAGGTAGACCTCTCCCCGGACCTCTACTACGTGAGGCATGTCCCCAAGGTCCCTGAGTTTCAGGGGAATCCCCCCTATCGTCTTGATATTCGTGGTGACGTCCTCGCCCACCAGACCATTGCCTCGAGTGGCCCCTCGTCTCAGCATTCCCTCTTCGTAAGTGAGAGCAACCGCGACTCCATCGATTTTTAACTCAGCGATGAAATCGACCTCATCCGTATCGAGAAGTTTTGTGATTCTTCTGTTGACGGCATACAACTCCTCGGCATCGAAAGCATTGGCCAGGCTCAGCATAGGCGCATGATGTTCCACCTTGTGAAACCGCTCCTGGGGCTCAGCTCCAACCCGCTGAGTAGGAGAATCCAAAGAGTCGAGTTCGGGGTAGTCGTCCTCTAACGCGATCAACTCCCGAAACAGGCGATCATATTCCTCGTCACCAACCTGGGAGTCATTCAGCACGTGGTACTGGTAGTTGTGATGCTCAATTCTCTGGCGTAGTTCTGCAGCTCTGCGGGTGGCCCAATCGATGTCTCTGCCCACGGATGACGAATATAGCACAGGGATTCCGCCATTCTTTGTCTTGTTTTTGAAATCTGCTATTATTGAGCACAGCTATGAATGCTCCTGTGATCACCAAGATCATGTTCACAGTTACCTTTCCTGCTGACATACAGCCGACTCATGTGGATCCCTTGAAACTCCATTCCCTTGCCAAGCATCAACTGCCCGACTCGGAAATCATCGATACGATAGAGCATCTTTTTGGTTGCCAACACTGCTTTGAGCAATATCGATTTATTCGGACCTCTTACCAGGCTTCCCTGTGATGTTGTTGTACGTCTGGGGAATCATCGATGTACTTCCCGAGAACACCAGTCGACGCTTCGTCACGCCGCCTTCATCTGAGCGAAGCGAAGCCGCCTTCATCTGAGCGAAGCGAAGAAAACCGATGCATAACCTGGGCTAAAAGTGCCAATCAATCCCTTCCACATAGACCTGCAGTCCTTCCGTTTCCTATTGGGCACGGAATTCTGGCTGGAGTTGTGGCTGAAGGTCGATCGTGACGACTGTTGGGGGATGGCTGCTCGTCTCAGCTTTTACTTCATCCTGGCATTTTTTCCATTCCTGATCTTTATCAGTGGACTGATCGGATTCATTCCCGTCGATCCAGAATTGCTGAGCAAGATCCTGCTCGAAATGGAGACTTTCCTTCCCGAGAGAACCTATACGTGGGTTCGAGACTTCACCATCGATCTGGTCAATTCGCAGGACAGTGGCGTTGTTTCCATCGGCATTCTGCTGGCACTCTGGTGGGCATCGACGGGTTTCCGCGGGACGATTGGAGTTCTCAATCGGGCCCTGGCGATCACCGAAACTCGTCGCTACCTCAAGGTGCAACTACTGGCCATGGGAGTGACCATCCTGGTATCGCTTTTCGTCATCACCTCGGGAGTTCTTCTTTTTTTTGGAGACTGGCTCATCCAACTACTGATGAACCGTATTACACTAGACCTCTATCCTTCCTTTCAGGCCCATTTGCAAGCCACCTACGCCGTCAGTCGCTGGATCTTACTTTTGATCTTTCTCAACGTCGGACTCCAGATTGTCTACTGCTCCCTTCCGGCCCAACGCCTGACTTGGACGCTTGTCTCTCCGGGAAGTGTGATTGCCAGTCTGTGCTGGATCCTGGGATCCAGGGGCTTCGCTTTTTTTGTGAATCGGTTTGTGGCCTTCGAAACTTATCAGAGGCTCTATGGGAGCCTGGCCGCACTGATCCTCCTGATGCTGTGGCTGTACCTCTCCAGCTTTTTCCTGTTGCTGGGAGGAGAAATCAACTCGGAGATCATTCGTTTGCGAAACTCAGAGGGCTGACCGCTGACCGGAGCGCTGGTCTTCGACCAGCGCATTCCAGGTTCCACGTTCCACGTTCCACGTGAGTCCGGAAGGGAGGAGCCCCCTCAGTTTGCCGCAATCCTCTTCGTGAAACGTTAAACTTGAAACGTTAAACGTCAAATTAACCATCCCGAGAACCTTCCCATGCCTTTTTCGAAGTTTTCGTTCCCGATTGTACGGCTTTGCTCGATTAATCCCTCTTATAATATACTGATCCCCTTATGCCACAGATTCGAAGCACAACCATTCTCCTGGTGAGACGAGCCAACCAGGTGGCCCTGGCCGGAGACGGTCAGGTCAGTCTGGAGAACACGGTCATCAAGGGTAAGGCAAAGAAAATCCGGCGCCTGTACGACGACAAGGTATTAGCGGGATTCGCCGGCTCGACGGCTGACGCCTTCTCCCTTTTCGCTCGATTTGAGGGCAAGCTGGAACAATTTCAGGGGAACCTGCCTCGGGCCGCCGTAGAACTGGCGAAAGAGTGGCGCACCGACAAGATTTTGCGCCACCTTCATGCGTT
>JAZFRU010000435.1:0-3791 GCA_036445815.1 Acidobacteriota bacterium
ACATAGATTAGCTTCCATGCCCCCTTCCCATTCCTTTCATTTGTTCCTTTAAGCCTGCCTCTGAATCGCGAACCCTTGGATCCGACTAGAGTTATATAACTGATTGATGTGACGAAGCTTATCTCCCAAGAGTCAGAATCGTTTGTGAACCGTAGGGATCCTATGTCTACTGGAGTGGACACCCGGGAGAAGTGCAAGAACTCCCTCTGTTCGGATCTTTCCTCTGGAAATGGCCATAATTACTTGATTTAATGAGTAGTTACAATACGTATGTTTTGTCATCGGATCAGCAACCGGATGAGTGGCACCGTACTTGCTACTAGAGGACTTTTGTAGTCGTGTTTCTAAAAGAGGTGTGCCTCATTTTGCTGATTGCAGGGACGCAGTTCACAGGGAGACAGTCATCCTGACCGTTTATTTTCGATTCAAGTCCATCCATTTGAACGAGGGTCCGCTGGCCACTTTGCTCAGCTCAGAAGGGCATCTGTTCTCTGTTCCCGGCCACCGGGGATTCGGCGACAATCGCGCCTTTACGGTGCTGGAATTGCTGCTGGTCGTGGCCATCATGATTACCCTTGCCGCCATGGGGATCCCGGCCTTTGGAGATGCCCTTGACGTCGCCTACGTGGCCCGGGCCATCGGAGACATTCGAACGCTGCAAACCGAAATTACCCGCTATGAGGTCCAGCTCGGAAAGCTGCCTGACACTCTTCAGGATGTGGGAGTGACAGATATGCTCGACCCCTGGGGCAACCCGTATGAGTACTTGAACTATGACAATGCTTCGGGCCCGGTGCAACCGCGCAAGGACAAATTTTTGAAGCCAGTCAACTCGACCTACGACTTGTACAGCAAGGGTCCGGACGGAGACAGTAAGATACCCTTTACGGCCAAGGCCAGTCACGACGATATCGTCCGTGCCAATGATGGGGCGTTTATAGGTATAGCTGAGGAATTCTAGCCAGCTACAAGGGCCATGAAAATTGAGCCGAGATTTCTGCGCAGCAAGGTGGGCCGCCGAATCGTCTTGCTGTTTATCTTGTGCGCCCTCCTTCCCATCGGAGGGTTGGCCATTGTTTCCTTCACCCAGGTCACCAATCAACTCAATGAGCAAAGCAGGCAGCGACTGCGAGATGCGAGTAAATCCAAGGGGATGGACATTATTGAGAGACTAACGCTACTCGAGCTCGCTCTCAGGATGATGGCCGCCACTCTGGATAGCGGCTCCGCCATACCCAGCCCATTGTCCTCACAAGGACCCAATGAAAGTCTGGAGCTGCGGTTCGAGAGGCTTTCGGTGCTCACCGATGGTGGAGAATCGACAGCTCTGCTGGGCAGGGCAGTGGAATTTGCCAGGAACTTGACGGAGGAGGAAAAGCAACATCTGGCCACCGGTCAGAGTCTCTTGATCGGCAGTCCATCTGATGACGACCTACCCCTGGGGATGGTGATGATCCAGGCACTGGATCCAACCAATTTGTCGCAAGGAAGCCTGGTGGCAGAAATCAACACCGAGTATCTGTGGGGCTTGGAGGGCCTTTCACCGCTGACTGAACTTTCTGTCGTGGACGCATCGAACCGCACGCTTTTCTGCTCAACCGGCAGTACAGATCCCTTCCTGCCCCAGCTGACTCAGGAAATGGACCGCTCCAGCACGGGCCATTTTGAGTGGCAGGACCAGGACAGCGAATATATGGCCAGCTACTGGTCGGTGTTCCTGAAGTTCCGATTTCTTGCCCCTCCCTGGACGGTGGTGATGAGTGAATCCAGAGCCGACGTTTTGGCCCCGCTGGCGGACTTTCAAAGAATGTTCCCACTAGTCATCCTCATGTCCTTCTGGGTGGTTCTGCTTTTGAGTCTTGTCCAGATCCGCAGGAGTCTGGTTCCGCTGGAGAAACTTCAGGAGGGGACTCGGCGTATCGCCCAAAGGGATTTTGACAGCAGAGTGACTGTTACCAGCGGCGATGAGTTCCAGGAACTGGCGACCTCCTTCAATACCATGGCGACCCGACTCGGTCAACAGTTCAACACCCTGAGTATGGTCAACGAAATCGATCGGGCGATTCTCTCAGCTTTGGATACCGAGCGAGTCGCAGGTGCACTGCTTTCCCGCATGCATGAGATTTTGCCCTGTGACTCGGTGAGCGTTACCTTCCTCAATGTTAATGAGACCCAAGTGGCTCGTACCTATGTGGACAAGGCCCTGGGTGCCAATCAGGTGGTAAACAGCGAACTCACCTCCCAGGAGATCCAGACTCTCCACAGTCACCCCAAGAGTGTCACCATCCCTGTGGATACTCACCTTCCCCACTACCTGTCCCCTTTGGCAGAGCAGGGGATGAAATCGATCTCCGTTTTGCCTATTTTCGTCAAAGATCAGTTATCGGGAATCATCAGCCTGGGTCATCTGACTGCATCGGATCACAGCGAGGAGGATTTGAGCTATGGCCGTCAGGTCGCGGATCAGGTGGCCGTGGCCCTCACCAATGCGGGGTTGATCAAAGAGCAAAGAGAATTGATCAGTCTGTTCGAGCGTTACGTCTCTCCTGAAGTAGCTTCTGAAATCGTCAACAGGCAAGGGGAGATTGTCCTTGCCGGGCAGGAGATGCAAGCCACGGTGGTGTTTACGGATATCCGAAATTTTACCCGGATGACCGCGGGAAAGCCTTCTGCCGAAGTCCTTACCTGGCTCAACAATTACTTTACGGCCATGAGCCAGATCATCTTGAAGAATGACGGATTTTTGAACAAATTCATGGGCGATGGCTTGCTGGTTCTTTTCGGTGTGCCCCTGGGCGAGACTGCCACGATGAGTGCCTGTAAGGCGGTGCAGGCGGCAGTGGAGATGCTCGATCGGGTGAAGAAAATGAATGCTGAGAACGAACCGGGACAGCACGAGCTACGGATCGGCATCGGCCTTCACACCGGCACTCTGACGGCAGGGAATCTGGGGGCTCGGGAACGGATGGAATACTCGGTCATCGGTGAAACGGTGAATCTGGCCTCCCGTTTGGAGGAACTCACCAAGAAGTTCAAGACGGGCATGGTGATGAGTTCTGAAACGCAGAAGCTCATTCAAGACCGTTTTTCTACAATCTGTCTGGGAGAGGTCTCGATTCGTGGCTTCCCGGGCAAGAGCCGGGTCTATACCGTGGAACCCGACCAAGAGGAAATACAATGAGAAAGCTAGTGCTTATCATCGCCGTTGCCTTGTGTGCCACTTTTCTGGGATGTTCCAGGGAGGTCCCCATGAACGAGGATCTGATCGGAGTGTGGAGGACCGCCGATAAAAAATACGCGGATCGCCATTTTGAGCTCACGATGGAGCGGGTTATTTTTTCCACCGGGGGCTGGGGAGTCACTGCCCACCCCATTGATCGGATGGAACAGCATAGTGAAAATGACAGAACCTTCTACATCATCTATTACCCCACCAATGAAGAAGGTGATGAGTCCCAGTTCTCCTTCTACTATGATCCCGTCCAGGATGTGATTCGATTTAAGAATCAAGAACAATTCGAATGGGTCAAATGGGTGGAAGGACCTCTGCACGGCCAAGAATTAGAGGGTGTTCAGCCTACCCCGTTAGAGACTCCTGAAACTCCGCTTGAGACTCCTGAAACGCCGCTAGATCCTGATTAAGTTCCTGTAGGGGCGCACAGATGAGAGTGTCTCAAAAGTCGGCCGACCCAGGTTTCTTGTGTAGGGGCGCACTGACGTGCGCCCAGTAAGTCGTTGATAAAACGGGGCTCTTGGGCGCACAGCTGTGCGCCCCTACAGGCCTTAATCAA
>JAZFRU010000436.1:0-3337 GCA_036445815.1 Acidobacteriota bacterium
ACCCCGCTTTTCGTAGAGGCAGACCTGAAGTCCTGTTCGAAGGAGCTTATGCGTCGAGCCGCTTCGTTGCTGGATACCAATACTACGACATCTCCCCTGACGGCCAAAGATTCTTGATGATCAAGGAAGAAGAGGGGCAGCAGGACCAAATCAACGTCGTTCTCAACTGGTTTGAAGAACTCAAACGACTGGTGCCCACGAACTGACAAAGGAGCTGCTATGCGCCATCTCATCGCAAAAGGCATGCCGGTGGTGTTTGTCATCGCAGCGGCTCTGATCGCATCTTCGGTAACTGCGCAACCAGCGAGCAGCCGGCAAGTCGACTTGACCATTAATGAGGGAACTGCGTTGGCCATTGCCCTGTCGCCAGACGGGGAGACCGTGGCCATGGATCTGCTGGGAACCCTGTGGGTTGTTTCGACAGTGGGTGGCCCTGCCCGTCGGATTACAGATGAATTGGGTGACATCAGGCAGCCGGCCTGGTTTCCGGATGGGAAGACCATCGCCTTCCACTCCTATCGAGACGGCTCCTTTGATATTTGGTCTGTCGGCACCGATGGAACGGGCCTCAGGCAGAGGACCTCCGGTCCCTTCGACGACAAAGAGCCTCACCTGTCACCTGACGGTGGGCGGCTGGCTTTCTCATCGGATCGCAGTGGGAACTATGACATTTGGGTGTTGACCCTCGAGACCGGTGAGCTTCAGCAGCTGACCCGCCATTCAGACAATGAATTCATGCCGGCCTGGTCGCCTGACGGCGCCGAGGTGGCTTTCGTTTCTGATCGCTCAGATTCTCCGGGCGTGTGGGCTACGACACTAGATGGCAAGGAACGCCTTCTGGCCGAGTCCAGCGGCTCAGTCAACGCGCCTTCCTGGAGTCCTGACGGCCGGCAGGTCCTGTTCAATGTGATCGCCAACGGCGAGAGTCGGCTGATGCTCTCAGGACGCTCCCTCACTTCCGGGGAGGATGTGTTTCCCTTCCGAGCCCAGTGGATCTCGCCCGAGGAGTTTTTGTACACGGCGGATGGCAAGATTAGAAGAAAGTCCATTGGCGGAGGGAACAGACAAACGCTTGAATTCATGGCCTCCGTGTCCTTTACACAGAAAGCGTACCAGCAGAGACGTAGAGATTTTAATTCGACCCAAGCGAGGCGAGCCCTGGGCATCATGAAGCCGGTCATTTCCCCGGACGCTACTCAAGTTGCATTTGCGGCTCTGGGTGATCTCTGGGTGATGGCCCTGAATGGTCTTCCCCGCCGTGTGACAAACGACCGATTCGTAGAAATGGATCCGGCCTGGTCGCCAGACGGCTCGTATCTAGCTTTTTCCTCTGACCGCGATGGAACCATCGATCTCTGGTTGCGCAACATGAGTACCGGACAGGAACGAGCGTTGACGAATCTACCCGCAGCTGAAATAGCCGCTGCCTGGGCTCCGGACGGAACTCGAATCGCCTTCCTGACCGACGCCGGAGAAATTCACACGGTCGAGGTGGAAAGTGGTCAGACCCAGAAGGTCCACGATGCCCTCTCGCGCCCCGGCCACCTCACCTGGTCATCCGACAGTCGCGTTATCGCGCTCTCAGCCCTTCAACCTTCTTCGACGCGGTTCAGGGAAGGAACGAACCAAATCCTGGCTATTTCTCTGGAGGATCATTCGGAGAGATTTTTTGTGCCGGTTCCCCACCGCTCCGTGGGCACCCGGGGTACAGACGGTCCCGTTTGGTCTCCGGATGGAGTCCAGATGGCTCTCGTCATGGGCGGGACGCTATGGGTCCTGCCCGTCAAACGCACGGGAGAACCGATGGGACCGCCCCGTCAACTGACCCGTGAGCCTGCTGAGTCACCGAGTTGGTCGCGAGATTCCAGAGAGATCCTTTTCCAATCGAACGACCGCCTGAAGATTGTCTCGGTGAAAGACGGGCAGATCCGAGGTGTCCCACTGGATCTGACCTGGAAGCCCAGGATCCCGGAGGGCCAAGTGGTGATCCATGCAGGCCGGTTATTCGATGGAAGAGAAGCCACCCTGCGTCGTGATGTGGACATTATCGTGGAGGGAAACCGCATACAGAGCATCGAAGATCATCGTCCCGAATTGCACGTTGCCAGGGTGATCGACGCGAGCGGTCAGACCGTCATCCCGGGTCTTATCGAGACCCATGGCCACCCTAGGAAGTGGTATGGGGAAACCCTTGGACGAATTTGGCTGTCATACGGCATCACAACGATTCGCAGCCTGGGGGGCCCGCCCTACGAAGCCTTGGAAGATCGGGAGGCTTTTGCTTCCGGCGTTCGGCTGGGACCACGGGTCTTCCTGACCGGAAATAAGTTTACCGGGTCACGCGTCCACTTCTCGGGGGAAAGGGCTCTTGAGACAGAGGCTCAGGTTGAGATGGAACTCGAACGTGCACGAATTCTGGATTATGACTTGATCAAAACCTATGTCCGCCTTCCCGATCTTTTGCAAAAGCGCGTGGTGGAGTACGCCCACGATCACGGTATTGCTGTGACGTCACACGAGTTGTATCCGGCAGCCTCCTATGGCGCCGATGGAGTGGAACATATCGGTGGCCGCAGCCGGCATGGATACCCGACCAAGGAGACGGTCCTAAACCACAGTTACCGAGATGTGATCGAACTGATCGCCGCATCGGGAATGAGGATGACTCCAACCGTTGGCATCAGGGGCGGGTTCCTGTTGAAGGCCCATCGAGACCCGACCTTACTGGACGATCCCCGCTTTCGCCGGCTGTTTCCAACCTGGATTGTTGACTCGACCCGAAGCAGGGTGGAACGGATCCGGGAAGCGGATTTGGAAGTACTCGAAACTCGAATGAAAGCATTAGGGCAAACCATTCTTGCCATTAGCCGCTCCGGCGGTCGCATCCTTGCCGGGACCGATTCCCCCATCATCCCCTACGGAATAAGCCTTCACACTGAACTCGAGCACTTTGTCGACAGCGGCCTGTCTCCCTTCCAGGCACTTCAATCCGCTACCATCGTGTCGGCTGAAGCCCTGGGCGCAGGAAGGGATCTGGGCAGCATCGAGGCCGGCAAACTGGCCGACATGGTGATCATTGACGGGGATCCTCTGGCAGATATCAGGAATACCCGCAAGGTGCGATGGGTTGTGAAAGACGGTGAGGTGTTCGATTTGGCGACACTGTTGGGTGGAAACTGAGTTCAAGGAGGTGGACTAGAATGACCCCCTCCGCGACGACCCTCGCTTCCAAGACCTGCTGCGGCGGATGAATTTGGAGCCGTGAGTTGGGTTAACCCGCGTCAGCAACCCGCTCCCACTTCATCCTCTCAACCATCAGCCTCATCCCACTCTCGAA
>JAZFRU010000437.1:0-3720 GCA_036445815.1 Acidobacteriota bacterium
GATCGGTATCCGAGATTTCACAGGGCAGCAAAGCTGGTTCTGCCGCTGTCTTGTTCGAAGACCAATCGGAAGAGATCCGGTCCAAATTGAATGCCATTCTCTACACACTCACCTCATCCCAGGATGCCCCTTAGCCGCATTTCTCACACCTTCTCGTCACGAAGCGGCGCAAGGGCAGGCCTGACAAGGCGCTCGACCGAGGCCCCCGCAAACGTACTGTACGGTACGTTGAGGAGGCCGAAGGAGTGCAACACAGTCAGGGTGGATCATGGCGCCGATGCAGTAGAGGGGGTGTGAGAAATGCGGGTTAGGCCCCTGAGGGAATGTTGGCATGGCTTGTTCCGCATCAGCGAAAGTAGGACAATAGACTCACCTCAGGGAATGGGAGACCGCCGTGTCTCTCCGCCATGAGACGCTAACTTCATCAAACGAGTTCGAGACATTACTCCCAGGGTTGAGTCTGTGAAAGGAATCGAGAGACGCAAGTTCCAGCGTTGGAAGACTTCAATCCCGTGTACCCTGGAATGGCAAGGATCATCCACCTCAGGGCGCATCGCTGATCTCTCCTGGGGCGGCGCCTTGATCAAACAGGCAGACGCCTTGCCCGCCAAGGGCACTTCAGTGGTGATCAGCTTCGAGATCAATTCGAAAGAAGTTCAGTTGAATGGCACTCTTGCTGCCAGGATCCTGCGCACCGTGGAGCAGTTCAGTGAGGAAGGTGAGGGAGTGGCCTGGCTGGGCATGTACTTCGAGGAGACTGAAGAGCAGGTCAGGGCCAAGCTTACCCCGATCATTCGGGCTCTCTTCCCCGAACAAGCCATCTAGACTCCCAACCCTATTGGGCTTGCCCTGAGTGACGCAGAATGCGGCTTACGGAACCTCGTCGATAATATCGAGGTATTCTTGTTCATCAAAGGCCCGAAGGGTTTCGATATCAACGGTCCCCACAGCCCTCACAGAGAGTTCCATCTTGGCCGCGGCTTCGTCATCGGGGACGTCTACCACGGCCATCATGTCGTACTCTCCCAGCGTCATGTGGAAACTGAGCATTTTACCGCCCACGGCTTCTACGGTTTCCTTGAAATGTTCGAATCGCGCGGGACTATCCTTAACGTGCTCAATGCCTTTTTGTGTCCACCTCAACAGTATGACGAAATTTGCCATGGCTCATACTCCTTTGACGTGGATCTTAGCAAAATCTGCATTATCCGACAAAGATTTTGTGACGGAGGTGGCCCCAACAAGGGTCCATGCTCCACGACGATCCTTCAAGAGTTCGAAGCGACTGGAACGATCCTGGACAGTGTCGCCCATCCGAGTGTCCAGCGTGGGCGGGACCCAATGCAACGATTCTCTCAATGGTAAAATACCGCCATCAACTGCGATTCGCAGTTCCAGGAAGGGAGTGACCCAGGTGATGAAATTGGCGATTCTGGATGATTATCAGAGAGTGGCGGAAACGATTGTCGACTGGTCTGAGTTGCCCGACCAGATTGAGCTCAAGGTCTTCACCGACCACCTGCATGAGGAAGGTGAACTGGTGGCGCGTCTCAAGGACTTTCAAATCCTGATGGGAATGCGGGAGCGGACACCCTTTCCCCGCTCACTGCTGGCCCAGTTGCCCGAACTACGGCTTTTGATCACCACCGGTGATCACAACGCTTCCTTCGACCTGGAGGCGGCCACCGAGATGGGTATTGTGGTTGGCGGCACCGGCGCAGCGGGCGAAGGTCCCGCCGAACTTACCTGGGGTCTTATTCTAGGCTTGCTGCGCCACATACCCCAGGAAGACCGGCTCACTCGTCAGGGCAACTGGGGAACCACGGTCGGTTCAGGACTCAAGGGAAGGACCCTCGGGTTGGTGGGTTTGGGGCACATTGGAGCCCGGATGGCCAGGGTCGCCCATGCCTTTGAAATGAATGTGATTGCCTGGAGCCAAAACTTGACTGGGGAACGCGCTGCTCAATGTGGGTCGACTCTGGTCGACAAAGAGACTCTGCTTCGAGAGTCCGACATCGTATCCATCCACGTGCGCCTCGGGCCGCGTTCCAGGGGTCTCATCGGAGCCGCTGAACTGACTCTGATGAAGCCTTCGGCCTACCTGGTCAATACCTCCCGAGGCCAGATAGTGGAGGAACAGGCCTTGATCGATGCGCTCGAGCAAGGCACCATTGCCGGAGCCGCTCTGGACACCTTCGATATCGAACCGATTCCAACCGAGCACCCCTTCCTGAGACTGCCCAACACAGTGCTCACACCTCATGTCGGCTATGTAACTCAGGAAGCCTACCAGGCTTATTACACCGGTGTCGTGACCAGCGTCCAGGCCTTCACCAGTGGAGCACCCGTCAAGGTACTCAATCCAGAAGTGCTGGAGTCACCCCAGCTCCGCGTTAAGGAGGGCCGTTATGAATAGAAAACATCGTGCCCAACTGTTTATCCTTTTGGGTTGCCGGCGTTGTTTTGGTGGCTGGTGGAGTCCTGAAAGCAGGCTCCCAGAAATCTGAGAAGGAACGTCCAGGTCGAACGGAATACGTTGAGTCGGGCTGCTATGAGTGCCACGGCTACGAAGGGCAGGGAGGTCGTGGACCGCGCCTGGCACCGGACCCTTTGCCACAGAAGACCTTCACCACCATCACGCGGAAGCCCCCGAATGTCATGCCGGCCTACTCACCCAACGTGCTGAGCGACGAAAAACTGGAACGCATCTACGAGTACGTGAAGTCGATCCCGCCGCCGCCCGACCTCTCCTCGATTCCGCTGCTGGCCGAAGAATAGCAGGTCAATTTTTTTACGACTTGGTATTCGTTTTGATATACAGTAGGCATATCCTATGATCAAATTTAGGATCGCCTTCCGTGACCTCTTTCACATCTTCACAACTTCCTGAGGAGGAATATTTCATGTTTAAGAATGATCTACAATTACCTGTATTAGCTCTGGTGACGTTGGCCCTTTTGGCAACCGGCACGGGTTGGGCGCAGAGCCAGGACCTGCCTGCTGAAGTCATCGCCTACGCGGACATCATCTTCTTCAACGGAAAAATTCTGGTCGCCGACGAGGCCTTCACAATCGCCGAAGCGGCAGCCATTCGAGATGGGAAGTTTCTGGCCGTGGGAAGGAGTCAACGAATTCTTGCCATGGCGGGACCCGATACCCGGCGTGTGGATCTGGACGGACGCAGTGTCATTCCGGGTCTGATCGCCGGCCATGAGCACAGTGCTTTTGTGGGAAACATTGCCAAGCGCGGTCAAGGGGGCTTTGTTGTATTCAAGGATGTGGCCAGTGGGTTGGAAGAGATCAAAGCCGAAGTGGCCAAGTTTTCGCCCGGCCAGGAACTCTACCTGCGAGGCCCCAGCAAGAAGCCCCTGGTCGTGGACGTCACCTTGGCCCAGCTGGATGCGGCGGCTCCGGAGAACCCCATCTCCATTTCCTGCCAGAACAACCAGGTGATCGTTAACAGCCTGATGCTGGCCAAGGTTCCTCCGGACACTCAGGGGATTTTGAAAGATGAAAACGGCAACCCCACCGGTCAACTCAGGGGAGCGGCTGCAGGAACCGTCATCTACGAGATCATGCCCCAGGGAGATTCGGCACCTGAACTGGAAAGACAGAAGCAGACCTTTCGACGCTACTTTCCCCAGGGATTGACGACCATCATGGGACGCGGTCAAGGCCTGACCATCACCATAGTTCGGGATCTTTGGGTCAAGGGAGAGT
>JAZFRU010000438.1:0-3997 GCA_036445815.1 Acidobacteriota bacterium
ATCACTGAACTCAATCCAACGGTAATCGTTCCGGGACACGGACCGATCTGTGGGATGGAAGGGGTCACGGAATTAAGGGATTACCTTCAATACGTTCGGGATGAGTCGAGAAAGTGCTTTGAGGAAGACTTGACCTCGTTGGATGCGGCCAAGCGGATCGAGTTCGGTCCCTACGGTGAATGGCACGCTCCCGCACGCCTTTACATGAACGCCGAACGAGCTTATCGAGATTTCCGCAACGAGCCTCCCGACGCACCGTGGGATGCGGCCAAGACTTTCGATGCAATCTATAAGCTTGCAAAAGCCAAACGGATCGAGGTCGAATACTAGACTGCTCAATTGGATACCAAGGAGGAAAGTAATGAAAGTCATTCGCTTCGTCGTTGGCGATTCACCCAGTCCGAAATTCGGTGTCGCTATAGGCGATCGGGCAGTCGCCTTTTCCGTTCTCCAGGGTTGAGCGCTACTGCATTCCAATCAGTTAACTGTCACATTCAATGGAGTCTATATGAGAGTTCGAATATCTTTCCTCGCGCTTTTACTTCTTGGAGGTTCTGTTGCACTTTTGGGCCAGACAATCCAATTTGCGGTAATTGGCGACAGTGGCACAGGGGGCCAACACCAAAGGGAAGTTGCGGCTCAGATGGTGTCCTTCCATCAAGACCACCCGTGGGAATTCGTTCTCATGTTGGGTGACAATATCTACGAGGATGGCGACCCGAAGGACTTCGACAGGAAATTTAAAAATGTCTACAAGAATCTCCCGGTCGAATTTCACGCAACTCTAGGCAACCATGACCGGAGAAACCGGAATGGCATGGCGCAGGTGGAGGACGGAGCTTTCGGCTACGTAGAGCACAAGGATGAGTACACATTCCCCGCGGGCCCGGAAATAGCCGGTAAGACATTGGTGCGCTTTATCTGTCTGAATTCCGGTGCCTGGAAAGATGGAGAGGCGTTGCAGGAGCGTGAGAAACAGCTCGATGTGTGGCTTGCGGAGTCGTCCAAATTTCACTGGAACTTCGTCTTCTTTCACCATCCTATCTATTCGTTTGCTCATTCGACATGGCCTTTCGGATGGTTGATCGGCCGGAGGGGACACGGTTCAGACAAAAAGCTTCAGCTACATTGGGAGCAGAGGTTTGCGAATGGAGGCATAGATATTGTTCTTTCGGGTCATGACCACTTTTACCAGAAAATCACACCGCAATCTGGAATTCACTACTTCGTTTCTGGCGGTGCGGGCAAGGTACGAAACGGAGTAAAGGATGAACATGAGAAAGTTGAGTTCGGGAAAGAAGTCCTCCACTTCCTCCACTTTGAAGTCAGCGAGAACGAAGTGCGGTACTTCGCAGTTGACATCGATGGAGACGTTTTTCACCAAGGTACGATTCCGAGCCGAGAATAGATGCGGTTCTCATTGGACTTCCTTTACCGCAGCGATGAACAGCTTGTCTGGGTTTCTCCTGCAGATGTTCTCGAGTTGTTGGGCGAAATCCACGAACATCTGGGCCGTCAGCGGCGCTGAGTTTTCATCCATGCCGCGCCGGGCGCTATAATACCCATGGGCCCAGACCGTACGAACATCACCGCGGCCATCTTCGAGTTCGACGATCTCGATATGCTGGGAACAGGTATAGCTTCTCGGGTCAATTTGCCCTTCGGGGTCATAATCCTGTCCCTGGGCTGAGACGAGTGTACCGCATACCATAATTGCCACCAGTGCCATGCGCAGCTTCATTTTTCATTCCCTCCTGCTAGACCGTTGACGTTGAGGGTCTGACCGCTCTCTTGAATACCGGATTCATCGTCCCTGAATTTGGTCCGGATCGCCAAAAGGCAGATCAACACTCATGGGATTGTGATCGGACAATGTGTGTGTGGCCAAGGCGAAATTCAAGCTTGGCATGGTTCTGGCAAAATGGGGTGCAAACCGATACGATCCCTTCTCGTCACGCGGCTGCTCCAAATAGGATTTAACGAAGATCCAGTCGAGCTTGTATTTACCCGCCACGCCTACAGTGATCACAAATTCATAGGTGTGAGCAAAACCCTTTCCCGCCCGCTGGTTAGAGTTGGCCAGAGTTCCTCGGACCCCGTTGCTGGTGTGTTCCGGATCACCCCGAAAGTCCAAAGCCCGGCCGTCAGCGAATCGAAAATCTTCCAGTTCAGTAAAGAGCTTCTGTTCGTGGTTGGGAGCAACGAACGGTATGTGCCTCGAGGTCGGGTCACTCTGATTCTTGGTGAAATTGAAACCCCACTTGAAGAGATCATAGACCGCTCCTACACCCGTGCCATATTTGATCCCCTGATTGACCCAGAAGTCTGCCCCCCCATATTTTTTGTAAAGCTGTCTCTCCAGCTTGAAGGCCTGGGAATCTCCTGTGGTGGTATTCAGATCTCCGGCGATGACCACCGGATTGTTGATCTCCTGAATCCATCCTAGTACCTCACCCATTTGCCGGCGCCGGTTTTGAGGCTTGGTCCGATTCTCCAGATGCGGAGAGACAACTACGAGTTTCTGCTCCGACAGATCAGGAACATCCAGGTGAACCAAAAGAGTCGTCCGTCCTCCTCGGCGCATCTCTCGATAAAGCTCCTCTCCGATCACCCTGGCCCCCGCTCGTATGCCTTTCTCGCCCGGTCTGAGGCCCTGCTCCTCCTTGTACCAGTCGTAGGGCTGAAACTCGAACGGTCGCAGCTCCGCCTGGCGGATGGGGTATCTCGACAAGATCGCCGTACCGTGTAACGCTCGCAACCGCTTCTCATCGACGGCACTGTGCTCGATGAGTTCCTGACGTTCCTGTTCGTCCTCCACACTCTCGAAGGTGGCTATACCCAATAAGGTGGGGTCGATCTCGACAAACTCCACGCCGTAGGCCCAGTTCATATTCAAGACTTCCCCAAGCTCCTGGATCACCGCCCGGTAGCCGCTGCGCTTCATGCCCCAGTCCACTTCGTTGAGAACAATGACGTCGGCCGACTGGAGAACGTCGATCTGATCTGCCAGCTCGGCCATATCGACAGGTTCAATCTGCTGCTCATCGCCCTGAGCCTGCGGGCTGCTGTCTGTTTCCTGTTGCTTGGCGGCACTGGAGCGGCTTTCCTCCACTTCCGTCAGGAAACCCTCCTTGTCCGTGAAAAGAAGTTTGATCTCATCCAGCCGGATGCCACGTTCGATGTTCCAGTACACCAGCCTGAGGGAAGCACCGAGCTCCTCAATGTCTGGACGCTTCGGCCTGGCTCCGCGGTAATAGGCCTCGTTGCTCAAAAAGGCGGTGGTGGTTATACGCTTCAGCTTTTCAGCCAGGTCAGGCTCGAATTCCTGGTCCTGGCTCAAAGCCAGCAACTCTTGGTAGGAGAACATCTCAGGTGCGGAATAACGGGTGTATTGCTGGCCCTCTAGGTCCTGGCTAAAAAGAGCAAAACCCAGTATGAGCAGTCCCACGCGATCCAAAAGCCGGCGTCTCTGCAAAAGGTGAATCATCCGCTGTCTTACCTCTCAGGTCGTCAAATACTGACGCGTCTACGGGCCGCTCTGGGTCCGTGGCTCGTCGACGAACAGTTCAGCAATTCGCACCCGGACACTGTCACTGAGACGGTCCAAAGTCCGATATAAGTCTGTCCATGACGAGGGTCGTTCGGGGAGATCCAATTCGTCGCTCTTCTTTTGACCGGTATGGGCCACCACAACGGCGAGCCTCTTCCCCGTCTCGCTGTCGATCGCTTCGATCTCGAGCCTCACTTCCACAAGGGATATGTTGCGGCCGATGGCGGCTCTCATCTCGTAGTCAACAACCGCGCTTACATTCCGCAACCAAGAGAACCCTTGGCCTCCTTCTGCCTTTTTGAAATAGACATCCATGAGGGCGGAACGCAGACGAACCACACCCGGTCCCGGCTGTTCTACGACCGGTTGGGTTTCGGCCACGGTGGTGGCAATGAAGTCGAGCAGCGTGTCGGAGATTATCTTGAATGCATCCGGCTTGATCCCCTT
>JAZFRU010000439.1:0-8530 GCA_036445815.1 Acidobacteriota bacterium
TTTCTCTTCCCTCCAATTTTGGCCCCACAGAAACAGCGCACGGCCCAGGCTGTCTCAAAACCCAATTAACCTGATGGTTGGGAGGGGAAGAGTCCGGAGTGTGGGAGGCGCCTCAGTGCGCCGAATCCGGATGGGCGCACGGCCGTGCGCCCCTACAATTCGTTTTCGTGGAACGTGGAACCTGGAACGTGAAACGCGGCTGAGCGACAGCGAGCCCGCTCACAGAGCGGCCGCTCTTGTACGTTCGGGCATTCCGTCGGAACCCGCGACAGCACAAACGCACGATTGCACGATTGCACGAAGTGAAGGACGAAAGCTTAGCTTTCGTCCTTCACTTCCAGCCGGATCTCCTCACCGCTGGTACGGATCTCCGGAACGTACATGGCGTGTCCCAGGACGGGCAGGGCATGGAAGTGGCCCGGTACCTCGGCCCGCAATTGGTAGCGGATCTCCCAGACTCCTTCCGGAAGCTTGTCAATGAAGAAGGCCACTTTACGGTCGCGCAATTCCCGGTAGACCCAGCGACTGCGGCCGGTGTAGGCATCGGCCTTGATCTCTCCCGCATCCAGGCTGGATGGGACCGCTCCCGAACGGAGTTCCCGCACGTAAAGGGGGCCTCCACTTTTGAGTTCCACGGCTTCGAGACCGGCCGGTTTGAGGTCTTCAAACAGCAGGTACTCGTAGTTGTTCTTGGCCTCGATGGTCAGAACCACTTCGATGCGCTCACCGCTCACGGTTGACTCTCCATCCCCCAAAGGCTGCTTTTGGTTGATGTATCCGTTCAGCAGTGTGGGCTGGGGCACGAGCTTGTAGTACTGGCGACGGACGAAAATCTCGTTGCCCGACGCTGTCAGAGGTTCCTCGAGGCTGAAAAACTGGGCTTGCACCGAGAAATAGAGCGGGGATTGATCGGAAGCCTTCACAACCTGGATCTCATTGGTTCCGTTGCGAAGGAGTTCCGGATCAATGATGAACTGGCTGGGGGCCTCGAGGATTTCCTCCGGAGTCACAATTCTCTCGGCAACCAGCTGTCCATTGACACGCACTGCGTACTCCACCTGGGACTGTAATTCTCCACTTTCGCGCAGGTAGTCGTTCATGGCCAGAACCACGATGGCGGTGTCGCGAGTGTTGCTCCACTGCGAGCCCCGGCGGTTCTTGATGAGCCAGTTGGTGACCGGTTCAATCAGGGAATTGCCCGGGTCAATCGTCAGAAGGGCCTTCAGGGCAAAGGCGGTTGCTTCCACTCCTCCGTCGGACCAGCGCCAGAAGACGCCGTCCTCTCCCCAGTGTGCGGTACCGAGGGTCTCCTCTCGGTCGGGGTTTTGCCGGGAGTTCAACATCGAATTTCCCGGATCGCGATCAATCTTGACACCATTTTCCAGATTGCGCACCAGAGTTCGGGCCCGCTCCGTAAAACCGTAGGCGTGAGCACTCAATGCCAGAAGGGAGCGGGTGTAGGCGTTGAGTCGATCCCGGTGACTCCACAGGTTGTCAAAGGCCTTGCTTTGAAGGCGGCCCACCGTGGGGGTGTTCGTTGACTGGTGATAGCTGGACAGGGCGTGGAGCATCCAGGCCTGCAGATCGTGGGTGTTCTCGGCCTCCACGATCTCCTGGTCCAGGAAGTTCACGGCTCGTCGCAGGACCTCCGAGTTGACCTGGATATCCGCTTCTTGAGCCAGGGTCAGACCCCAGGTCACGTAGGAGGTCATGAAGTGATCGCTCTCACCCTCTTTCCACCAGCCCCAACCTCCGTCGGAGTGCTGAAAATCGTAGAGACGTTCCAGCCCCTGCTGGATCATGTCATCCAGCTCCCGGAGATCCCTCGTGCCCTCGGGGTGAGTCTGGGCCAGGTGATCCGGGACGATTCCACCGAATGTTTTCCCCCGGATGGCATCCCGCGTTAGCCCCAGTCCTTCCAGGGTTCGGGCCGTGATGGCGGCAGGCAGAAAGCGGCTCATGGTCTGTTCGGTGCACCCGTAGGGATAGTCGATCAGGTAGGGCAGGGCGTCCAGCATGGTGACTGCCAAACTGGGGGTCAGCTGAATGGTCACAGCGGTCGACTCAGGCTTTCTTTGAGAGGGCAAATCCAGATGTACGGTGAGATCCGAGGACCGCATCTTGCCGGCCTGCGAGAGAAACTTTTCGATCCCATGTTCATAGGCGCGATAGGTGTTTTCCATGGCATCGGCATATAGATCGGCGCGTGCCACCACGCTGAGCTTGACGGGACCCGCCCCGGGCACCGAGGCGATCCAGTTCAGGCGCTTCTGAGCACCGGCCTCCACCTCGATGGAACCCGTCTCATCCTTCACGATCCGTCCGTTTTCGATCAGACCCAGGATATCGAGACCTTCGGCTTGCAGCTGGGCGTGAGCATCCAGCGTCTGATCGGTGTTGTTGTTGATGACGGCCGAGAGGGTAACCCGGTCACCCACCACGAAGAAGCGGGGGGCCTGAAGCCGTACGATCAGTGGCTGGTTGGTCCGGACCTCGCTCTTGACCCATCCAAAATCGCTGTCGTGTCCCACCGCCCGCACGGTGGTACGCCAGGAGGTGAGCGAATCAGGGAATTTCATGTCGAGGACGGCCTGACCGTTGGGATCAGTCACGACATGAGACCTCCAGAAGGCGGTGGCTCGAAAGTCACTTCTGACCTGAACGGCGGGTTCGTCACCAGCCTGTCCCGGCGCTGCCATTGACGAGGTCGGAGCCAGGGCCTCGCCCTCACGGAAGGCCGATTCCTCTGCCACCATGCCGTATGGGGCGGCAGCGTCCTGAGACATGGCCATCTTGCGTGCGGCGTTGGCAAAACCTCTTTGCAGCTGTCCCACAACTCCGCCCGCTCCGTCGGTTTTATCGCCCAGATTATCGCGCACCCGTTCGTCCATCAGTTGATCGTCGGGGCCTGCCACCAACCGGATGTAGCTTTTTTGTTGGAAAGAGCTGCTGGTCTGTACCCAGCGGGGGTGCTTCTTTCCGTAAAAGAACTGTCGAGGATCCGAAGCGTAGTCGGATTGAATGGCATAGATCGACTCGTCCACCATTCCGATAGACACCTCTGCGGAGACAGGATTACCGTGGCGATCGGTGGTCTTGACGGTGATTCGGCCGGTTTGACGCGGTTCATATTGAGCCCGGTCGGTGTGGACTTCGACCTGGAGAAAATGGTCGACAGGAGGCACCACCACTTCTTTCGTGTCCATGAATATCTGCCGGTCGCTCACCATCACGGCACTCAAGAATAAATTGGGAACGTAATGGTCCTCAATAAGGACCTCAATCAGTTTGGCGTTTCCGGTGACGTGAACCAACTGGTAGTCGTGGAGAGTTTCCGCCTCCAGACTGAAGAGGACGTACCGATTGCTGGTCTGGGTGGTCAGCATGACGGGTGTCCGTTGACCCACTTGAACCGTGTCCTTGTCCAGGACAATCTCGACGCCTCCGTGTCGATATCCCAACTCGGTGGTATTGTTGTCTCCCACCCACACGGCGGTGGACCCGACGATGGGTCCAGCCGTCTCGTCGTGACTCGACCACCCGACCTGGTAATAGCCTTCCTGATCGGCCGAGAAACGCAGTTCGGCTTCTCCCTGTTCATCGGTGGTAATCGTCTGGGACAAGACCTCCTGGTGCTGGTAGCCCCGATGCTTGAGACTCCAGCCTTCAACTGAAGATCCGGGTCGTCTCTCTCCCTCGATCTCGCGGCCATCGCGATCGATCCAGATCTCGACCCAGCGGCTGCGCTGAACCTTGATCGTTCCCTGCACTTGACTGGGTTGATCATTGGCATCCAGGGACTTGATCTTGATGCCGACCCGGTCCTTGGGGCGGTAGAGATTGTGATCCGGGTGCAGATAAACGAAGTACGGCTGGCGCGTCACGCGGAGAGTATCCCGTCCGATGACTTCACGGCGTGAGGAGTCTCTCACCCGTGCCTCGATTTCATACTCCTGGTCCTGGTTGAGATTGGAGGGTGAATCAAACGAGAAGAGTGCCCGGCCGTTGATATCCGTTTTGATCTTTTCCTGGCGAATGACCTGTCCTCTTCCGCCTCCATAATAGTTTTGGTAACCGGAGGACTGAGGGTAGAACCAGGGGTACCGACGAGGTGGGTTCCAGCTGTGATAAAAGGGCCTTTGATAGACCAGGATGTCCATTTCGGCGTCGGCTACCGGAGCCCCGAAGTAGTAGTCCACCTGAAGGCGTACTTCCACGGTATCCCCCAGCCGAAATACCTTTCTTCTTCCGTCTTCTTCCGGTGTCTCGACCGTGACTTTGAACTCGGGCAGCTTGTATTCCTCCAGACGGAACAAGGTGGCGCTGCCGATGGAGTTGACTCGGCCCTCATCCCAGAACTGCACAGAGTACTCGCCGAGAGGCATTTCCTCGGTCACTTCCAGGGATCCCCAGGCGCTGCCAAAGGCGTTCAGGGCCGCCTTGGATTGGTGGATCGTGGTCCCGCGTGGATCGGTGATGTCGAACTCCACGGTCTGCTGCGATGGAGTGGTGAGGCGGAAGTCCTTTTCCATGCGAGCCACGATTTTCCAGCTGACTTGCTGTCCGGGTCGATAGGCGGGCCGGTCGGTGAAGGCGTAGATTTTCCACTGGTCAGAGGTGGCATAATAAGAAGTGTTTCCGACTCCGAAGGCCTGCCTCTCGTCGAGAGCGGCGAAGGCGAAGGTTTGCCATCCGGATGCCATCACACCTACATCGAAAACGGCGATGCCCTCGGAATCGGTGGTCATCTCCAGCTTTCGCCATGGGTCGGACTGATTGGTGTACTGCCAGAGGCTGACCCTGGACCCGGGAATGGGGGATCCGTCCAGAGCACTGCAATAGTAGACCAGGGCCTCGGTTCCCTGGGTCTTGAGAACCAGCGAGGTGTCGGTGACCAGAATCAGTTCTCTGGCCGTCCTGCCGTTTCCCGAGGCCTCCAGCAAATAGGCTCCCAGGGGCAGTCTTCCTTCAACTTTCAGTGACTCCGATCCAGGTTTGTGCTCACCGCGGTCGCCGGTATCCTTGGACCAGGTCCGGTAGGGAGCGCCGCGGGAAGGCGCCAGGGCGGCGAGCCAGTCTGAATGGTCGCGATCCAGGTGAATGTCGCGGGTTAGATTGACCCTGTGGAGCGCAAAGCTGATGTTCCGCACGTTGCGCCAGTTTGCATAAAATTGAATCTCCGAGTCGGGAAGAAAGACGTTGGAGACCGAGAGTCCCAGGCTGGGCGAGGTGATGGATTCGATCTGCTGGACGGCCTGATCGAAATAGCGCGTCTCACCCTTCGAAAATTCTTCGATCAGTCGGCGGAACAGCTCGAGGGCCCTTACATAGTCGGGTTGTTGGATCCATTGGCCGTTCTCGTTCAAGCTGACTTTTCCGGAGTTTGCCAGCCACTGGGCGTATTGAAAGAGGGCGTCGTCGTACCATGGATTGGAAGAATCTCCCTCCAGAGCGGCCTCGAATTCTCGGCCCACCCGCTGTCTTTGCCTGTAATCGCCCTGATTCTGGAGGGTCATGGCCACCAGATAGCGGGCGTGGGCTCGATCCTGGGCCGTTCGAGCGATTTTCAGGGCATTCTCCAGGATTTCAAGAGGGAGATAGTTTCCGTAGGATCCATAGTAGTAATAGCTGTCGTCCCAGCCTGGATCACTGATGGTCCAGACGATTTCCAGATAACGCCGTCGGGCCGTCTCAACATCCCTGGAGGAGGCCCACCACTGGAGAGCGGTCTGGTAGTGAGTCCAGGCTGATCCCCAGTTCTTGGAATTGCGACGGACCCACCAGAAGTCCCCCAGTGACTGCCGGACCTCTGCTGAGATCCCGTCGGGCTTCTGCTCTGCAGTAATCAGGGCTTCCAGCTGACGGCGAGCCTCCTCGAGCTGGGTGGTGTCATAAGTCTGGGTGGACGCCTCTGCTCTCCATTGGGTGTCTGCCAGTCGGAAGTTGATCCAGCGAGCTTCGGATGCGGGAAGGTCCAGGTCTCTGGCCTGCCGATAGAGTTCATGGGCCCGCTGGTAGGATCCCTCGGCATAAAGCCGCTCAGCCTGTGCCTTCACTTCCGGGTAGGGGGCAGCGGACTGGGGGGCACCGAAGACGATCAAAGTACCAAGGATCAACAGGGTCGCGAGGGGTGCTGCAGTTTTCATGGGGGCTCCTTTACTTGAACTCCTACAAGAAGCAGGGGGTTTCTCTTCTTTCCTCTTCTTGTAGGATAGGAAATTACGTCATTCTCGTGCGGGATCAGGGCCGATCAAGGACCGGGCCTTTCTGACCAGATCCAGGAATTCGCTGCGGTAGCCGTTGGCGTCAGTGCCCCGCCCTTCCTCGCCCAGCTCCAGGATGCTCTCCAGCGTGGTCGTCCCCTGGTGAGGCGATTCTCGAAGCAGCATTCCGAAAGAGGCCACGGCGGCCGCAAATTTGAAGTCCTGGGAGGCCCGGGCGTACTCCCGGCCGCTGTCTCGTACCACCGACTCGAGCAACTCGGAGTGGTCCTCCTCAGGGTCTTTGTAGCGCAGTTTCAGGGTCAGCATCTCTCCCGTTGCGGCCTGCTCGGTGGTGTCGAACCTGCGTTGATACCTCAGGGCATCCACCGATCCTGCCTCCACTTGCTGTCCGGCCGGCACGATCTCATAAAGGGCCGTCACCGTGTGACCGGCTCCGATCTCCCCGGCGTCCTTGGTGTCATCGTTGAAGTCCTCTTTGGCCAGCAGACGATTCTCATACCCAACCAGTCGGTAGGCCTCCACTTGCAGCGGATTGAACTCGATCTGGATCTTGACGTCCTTGGCCAGGGTCATCAGTGTCGAGTGAATCTCCTCAACCAGGACCTTTCGAGCCTCCTGCAAGGTGTCGATGTAGGCATAGTTGCCGTTGCCCTGATCGGCCAACTTCTCCAGGGTCGAATCCTGGTAGTTGCCCATACCAAAGCCCAGGACGCTTAAAAAGACCCCGCTCCGGGCCTTCTCTTCAATCAGTCGCGTGAGCGATCCCTGATCGGTCAGCCCTACGTTGAAGTCTCCGTCGGTCGCCAGAATGACCCGGTTGATCCCGCCCGGGATAAGATGGGCGATGGCTGTCTCATAGGCTAGCTGGATGCCGGAGCTGCCGTGGGTGGATCCTCCGGCCTTCAGGCGATCCAGAGCCGCCAGGATGGGTTGCTTCTGGTCGGCCGAGGTGGAGGGCAGAACCAGACCCGAGGCTCCGGCATAGACCACCATGGCCACCCGGTCGTTCTCACCCAACCGTTCGAGCAGGAGTCTGAAGGCGGACTTGAGCAGGGGAAGCTTGTTGTCCGGCTGCATGGATCCGGAGACGTCGAGCAAGAAGACCAGGTTACTGGAGGGACGCTCCTCCCAGGCCATCTCCCTGCCCTTCAGTCCGACCTTCAGGAGTCGATGCCGGGGTTGCCAGGGAGCCTGGGCGATTTCGGCGTGAACGGAGAAGGGCTGGTCTCCCTCCGGATCGGGATAATCATAAGAGAAGTAGTTGATCATCTCCTCGATGCGCACGGCGTCCCTGGGCGGCAGATTTCTGGAGTTAAGGAAACGGCGCACGTTGGAGTAAGAGGCCGTGTCCACGTCAATCGAGAAGGTGGAGAGCGGGTTCTCGGACACCGACAGGAAGGGATTGTCCCTGATCTGGTCATAACCCTCCCGGCTGAAGACCGGACCAGCGACATCGACGGGGCGAGAGTCGGGCAAGGCCGTCGTGCTGGCTTCCGAGTGGCTTCGGGGGGTGCGACCGGGTGCTGGTGCCACCAGGGCGAGCATCTCAGCGGGTGCCGTGGTTTGGTTTCCGGCCTCCCGAGCCCTCCGGCTCATGGGTTCACCGGCTCCTCTGGTCGCCTGCTGTGCTCTTCCGAGGGATCCCCCCACCATCAGGTTGTCTCGTTCAACAGGTGACACCTTGGATTTGAGGGGTTCCGAATCATCCAGTTCAGCGAACTGGGAGGCCACCGCGTCACCTTTCTCACCTTCGTTTTTTCGAAAGGACTCGTTGCCCATAGCCGTCTGTCCGGCGAACTGCCGGGAGTTTTCCGCCGGCACAGATTCTCTGTTCTCTTCTTCTGTTTCGACGGCCCGCTCATCGCCTGGTTGCCGCCCCACTTCACTGACCTCCGAGACGGGGGCATCGGCGGCGGGGGAAGACAGGTCGGACAGACTTCGGAGGTCTGTACTGGATCGGTACAGATTGGGGGACGAGATTATGATGGCGAAGATGACGCAGGCCGCCGCCGCCAATCCGCCCGCCATTCCCCATTTCGCTCGCAGGGGAAGGATCGAGGGAGAGCTCGAGGCCGGCAGTTCGGATTCAAACCTCTCTTGCTGCTCCGGGGAAAGGCCCACAGAGGGCTCCCTCTCCAGTTCGATCGTCACAAGGGCGGCGGTCTTCCGGATCTCTTCCACCTCTCGGCGCAGCACTTCGGAGTGGGCCAAGGCTTTTTCTATCTCGCCACGTTCCTGTTCATTCTCGAGTTCGTCCAAGGCATAGGCCGTAAGTCTGGGATCTCTGGGATCGATGTTCATTTGAT
>JAZFRU010000440.1:0-10091 GCA_036445815.1 Acidobacteriota bacterium
CACTCTCGATTTCGCATCAGGAACTTCCCGGCCACCATGACCGAGTCCACCATGTCGCTCTCACCCGACCAGACCAAATCGGAGATGATGCGCCGGCCTTCAGCATTGGGTCTCAGATAGGGACGACGGGTGTCGATCAAAATACAGTCTCCCTCTTTTCCCACCTCCAGGGATCCGGTGCGATCCTCCATGAAAAGGGCCCAGGCCCCACCGCGGGTAGCCATCTCGAGTACTCGTTCCGAGTAACCCCAGGCCTGGGGCCGTCTCACTCCCTCTCGCCGGTCCTTCATCTGCTGGGCGTAGATGACGAAGCGCATCACCCTCCACAGCCCCGAGGGCGTCACCATCGAGTCGGTACCCAGACCCGGCAGAATTCCCACATCGGTGAACTTGTCGACAGGCAACCCCAGGCCATCGGTGATTCTGAGGGTCGGCATCATGCACACCTTCATTCCCCGGTCCTTCCACAACTGATATTCCTGATCCTGAAGAAGATGTCCCTTGTCTCCCAAAACGGTATCGTCAAGAACACCCAGGTCATCCAGATACTCGATCACCCCGCCTTTCCATCCGATCTCTTCCATGACCATGTGACCGGTGTTGCCGGCCAGTTCCATCTCGAACTGGGCCCCCATGGCCTCGGCTCCCCGCTTCATCTTGACGATGTCATCTCCGGAAGCAATGTAGGCAACGGCCACCGGACTGGGCACCACGTTGATGCGTGAAGAGTTCCAGCGGGAACGGAGCCGCTCCACCTCCTGGAGTCCGACTTCGGGATCCTCCCTCAGGTCCTGGGGAAGAACATCGGGATGATTGGCGGTGCCCCGAGCCACGAAGGCCCGCATCCCCGAATCATCAATGGCCCGCAGCACGCCGTCGATGGATCGCTTGTTCACGTTGGTGAAGTGCTGATCGTGGGTTGCGATAGTGCCCGCCTTGAGCAGGGCCAGCAGATGCAGCCGCACCATGTTGTAGCTGCGGTCCTCATCCCAGTGGACTGCCTCGGCGATCTGCCCCCCCACCAGTTTCCTCATGCGGGCCTGCATGTCGTCCCGGCCCGGACTGGGCGTGATGCCCGGCCGGCGCGGATCATCTCCACGGCCCCGCCCTGCCACCTGAACCAGATGATTGTGTGCATTGATCAAGCCCGGCATGACCACCATATCCGAGCCGTCGATGGTCTCTCCGCCCCGGAAGGGGCATTCGCTGTCCCGTCCGACGCCCACGATCTTGCCCTCTCTGACGGCCAGATAACCATTGGTAAAAACGCGCCTCTCGTCGTCCATGGTAACGACGTAGGCCCCTCGAATCAGGATGTCCACCTGGCTGGAATCACCGGCCTGCAGAGACCCGGCTGGCGCTGCTGCCAGTGCAAGGTATTGTTGTGCTGCAGTTGCCGTGAATCCGAGGGCCGTCAGACGGCGGAGAAAGGAACGCCGACCGATCTCCCCTGACAGGTAATCCTTGACAGCACCTTTGACTTGGACCGAATCTCTTACTTTCGTAACATCCATGGTTTTTTCCTCCCTGGCGGATCGACTTAATGGTATTTAAAGATATTCCTGAATGTACTATCCAGACCCAGCACAATCAAGGGAAGAAAAGGGGACGGGAGGCGTGGCTGACCGGGCGCTGGTCTGCGACCAGCGCGTTTCACGTTTCAGGTTTAACGTTTCACGGAAGGCTATGTAGGGCGCACGGCCGTGCGCCCCTACTCCTCTTCTCGTGGAACGTGGAACCTGGAACGTGGAACGCGGTCGAGCGACAGCGAGACCGCTCCTATATCCCTTTTGCCTGGAGCGCCAGTTCCAACTGATTTCGAGTCGACCCGTAGAGTTGCTGCAAGGTCTTGACCCGCTTGAAGTAGATGTGGGGATCATATTCCCAGGTGAAACCTACCCCACCGAAAAGCTGGATGGTCTCCCCGCACACGAACCCCGCGGCGTCACCGGTGAAGGCCTTGGCCGCAGCAACCAGAAAAGGAGCCTCTTCCAGCTGCTCTTCCAGCGCCCAGGCTGCCCGGTACACCGCCGAGCGGGAGCTTTCCGTTTTGATCCACATGTCAGAAGCACGGTGTTGAAGGGCCTGGAAGCTGCCAATGGTGCGTCCAAAGGCCTGACGCTCTTTCAGATAATCGACGGCCAGTTCCAGAGAGCGTTCCATCAGGCCCAGCAGCAAACCTGCGGCTCCCACAGCTCCAAGAAGATCCACCTCTTGCGGAATTGGCCGATCCGATAACAGCTCCCCGGGATCATCCAGGAGAATCTGGACAAAACGCTGGGTATGATCAAAGGTATCCAGAGAAACCGTATTCCAACCCTCTCCAGGACGAGGCACCAGGACCAGCCCCTGGGGCGTTGTCACCAGAAGGGCATCAGCACTGGCTCCGAAGGCAACCGGCCCCTTGGTTCCGTGGATCATGCCCTTGGAGAAGTGAACCGCAGGCGGCGCCTCCTGGGGATGGGTCAAGGTCTCCGAGTGGGCCAAGAGCACCATCTTTTCGCCCTTCATCACCTCCTGAAGCAGGTTCGCAGCGGTGTCACCTTCGAGACGAGACAACACCTCGCCCCCCAGCAAGATATCCAGGACGGGCCCGGGGAGAGCCGCTCGACCCATCTCATGTGTCACCGCAGCCAGCCCCACCGGCCCCACCTCGGCACCTCCCTGACTTTCCGGCAGGGTCAGTCCGAGATAGCCCAACTCTGCCAGTTGAGCATAGAGCTCTCTTGAAAATCCCTCGGGAGTTTCCTCTGTCACTGTCCGGACCTTCTCCAGCGGACTTTCTTTTTCCAGAAACTCCCGGGTGGAGCTTTTCAAAAGGGTATTGTCTTCGTTCAGTTCAAATTGCATGCTTCTACAGCTTCAAGATCCGTTTGGCGATAATGTTGCGTTGGATTTCCGAGGTCCCGGCCAGAATGGTCCCGGCCCGAACCCAGAGCGCCTCATGCCCCCAGTTCATCTCCTGGCGGGCCCCGGGTGAACGCACCTGAAGCTGGGCCTGGAAGCCCAGCAAGTCCAGGGCCGCATCTGCCAGGCGTCTGGCATACTCCGACCAGAAAACTTTCTCCAGGGAGGCTTCCGGCCCCGGAGCGCCGCCGGAGGCCATGGTGGCCAGAGTACGATATCCGTTGGCGCGCATCACCTCATTTTCGATCAGGAGCCGGCCCACCTTTTCCCGAACATCGGATCGCTTGATGGTGCCGTTTTCCTGTACTCCCCTGACCAGGTCCTTGAGATTGTGATCAAACCGGGCGGGATGTGCCAGAGACATTGATCCTCGTTCATAGGACAGCACCGTCATGGCAATCTTCCACCCCTCTCCGATCTCCCCGATAATGTGCTCCCGTTTGGCCAGGGCCCCGCTGAAGAATACCTCTCCAAACTCCGACTCCCCGGTAATCTGGCGAATAGGCCGAACTTCGACCCCAGGCTGGGCCAGCGGCACCAGGAAAAATGTTATCCCCCCGTATCGATCATCAGGATCGGTCCGGGCCAGAACGAAAATCCAGTCCGACCAGGGGCCGAAGGTGGTCCATACCTTTTGACCCTCAAGGCGAAAGTCCTCGCCATCGGGAATAGCCCGGGTCCGCAATGCGGCCAGGTCACTTCCGGCATCGGGCTCACTGAATCCCTGACACCAGACCTCCTCACCGGACAACATCTTGGGAATGAAACGGCGGCGCTGCTCTTCGCTGGCATGGTGAATCAGGGCCGGCCCCAACAAGTTGATCCCCACACGAGAGGCGATGGGAGGGGCATGGAGCGTATCAGCCATAAAAATGGCA
The DNA here is from genome assembly GCA_036445815.1 of Acidobacteriota bacterium. Lineage (GTDB taxonomy): Bacteria > Acidobacteriota > UBA6911 > RPQK01 > JADFOI01 > JAPYTY01. The sequence continues at coordinate 3,786 of JAZFRU010000440.1, forward strand.
TGCTCCACAATGCTCAGTCCCCGGCCTCCCCATTTCCTGGGCCAGTGAATCCCCAGATAGCCGGCTTCGTATAGCTTTCCCTGCCAGCTGCGGCGTATGTCAAAGAGTGTTTTCTCGTTATTCTTCGGATCCCTCAACTCTTCGATCCAGGACCGCACCAGGTTGTCCTGAAGCCAGTCATTCAGGTCACTTCGAAACTGTTCCTGCTCTTTGGTGAAACGAAGATTCACGAAACCTCTTTCCTGGTCAGACGACCCCCTCGGCGACCATCCAATAAGTCGCCCAGGAGCCTCATTTATTCACACCTCCCCGGACTCGTCAAGACCCTCGCGCCATCAATACTGGTGTCATTTTGCTGCGGCCTGACCGGATGTCGCCGCACGGGTATGTGGGGGTGGTCAGAGGCTGTCTCAAATCCAGGTTATGCCCCTGCAAACCATGATGTTAGGCGGAAAAACCAGATCTCAGGCATCTTGACTTTCTCCGATTTCCCATGCCAAGATGACGCGCATGATTACGTGCAGCAACTACATTAACGGCAAATGGGTCCCAATTGGCAACGGGGCGGCAATCGAATCTTTCAACCCGGCAACCGGTGAACCGGTTGGGGTGGCCCCCAACGCTTCCCATGACGACATCCTGGAATCTATTTCCACGGCCCGGCATGCCTTTGAGAATTCCGACTGGGCGGAGGATTCTCAACTTCGAACTCGAGCCCTGAATGAATACGCGGTGGCTCTCAGAGATAAGCAGGAGCAACTGGGGAAGGTCCTGACCGATGAAAACGGCAAGATCCTCCATGATGCCACCTACGAAGTGGACCGGGGAGCCGGAATCGTCGAATATTATGCTGGCCTGGCTCAAAATGTTTTCGGCAAGACCTCCATGCCCTATCCCGATTACTTCAGTTTCGTGGTGCGGGAACCGATCGGGGTTATTGCCGTGATCGTTCCTTTCAACTTCCCCGTGGTGCTGATGCTGAGATCACTGGCCCCGGCCCTGGCGGCCGGCAACGCCGTGATCATCAAACCCGCCAGTTACACGCCGGCCATCAGCTATGAATTGTTCAAAGTTCTCTCCGAAATCGAAGGGATTCCTCCCGGTATTGTGAGTCTTGTCTCGGGCAAGGGATCGGTGGTGGGCGCCGAGCTTTGCAGCAACCCGGAGGTGGACATGATTGCCTTGACCGGGTCCTCGGACACGGGAAAACAGGTCATGAAACAGGCTGCGGACACCTTGAAAAAGGTTTCCCTGGAACTGGGAGGGAAATCACCCAACGTTATCCTCAAGGATGCCGACCTGTTAAAGGCCGCCCAACAGGCACTCAAGGGCGCCTGGGTGTCCTTTGGAGGTCAGGTCTGCTACTCGGGGACCCGTATCCTGCTGGAAGACGCTATTCATGATGAGTTTGTCGACATTCTCAAGAAGGAAGCGGAAACGCTGAAACTGGGTTACGGTGCTGACCCCGGAGTCACCATGGGTCCGATCATCGACAATAGTCAGCTGGAAATCGTGATGGACTATATCGACATCGGCAAAGAAGACGCCGACCTGATCACCGGAGGTGTTGTGGCCAAAGAAGGGGAACTGGCCAAAGGCAACTTCGTGGCCCCCACGATCTTCGCCAACGTCCCGGTTGACTCCAGGATCAGTCAGGAAGAGGTGTTCGGTCCAGTGGTTTCGGTATTCCGCTTCAAGGATCTGGACGAAGCGGTGGCCATCGCCAACAGCACCATCTTCGGCCTGGCCGGAGCGGTCTGGACCCGGGACGTCAGCAAGGCTTTGTGGCTGGCTCGTCGGATCAAGTCGGGAACGGTCTGGGTCAACTGCTACGGCAAACTCCCCTACCAGGCCGAGATGGGAGGATTTAAGCAGAGCGGGATTGGATGCCAGTACGGAGAGGAAGGCCTGCACGAATTCACCCAGATGAAGCACATTGGCATCGACATCGCTCCCTGATCCTATCCGAAGCCACGGTCCTGCTCAGCCCCTGACAGGAGAGCACGACAACTTTAGGTTCCCTGCTTTTGAAGACGGAGGAGGCGGAAGGTTCTGCCCCCCGAATAAAAGGGGACCGTTCAGAATTGGAGGAAAAGTGACTACCAAAAAATACGAAACGGTCAAGGTGGAAAAAGAGAACCGCATCGGATGGATGATTCTGAATCGCCCTGAGAAGCGCAATGCCATGAATCCCAAGATGCACTACGAAATGGAAGAAATCCTCAATGATCTTTCAGTAGATGCGGATATCGACGTGATCGTCCTGACAGGGGCTGGAGAGTCCTTCTGCGCGGGAATGGATCTCAAAGAATACTTCCGGGCCCTGGACAATGACCCGGCTGAGCAGATTCGGGTGCGCTGGTCCATGCGCAACTGGCAGTACTTCCGATTGCGCATGTGTCCCAAGACCACCATCGCCGCCGTCAATGGCTGGTGTTTCGGAGGAGGATTTACGCCCTTGATCTCGTGTGATCTGGCCATCGCCGCTGACGATGCCGTGTTCGGCCTTTCAGAAGTCAACTGGGGAATTCTTCCAGGTGGATACGTCACGCGCGATGTGGCCATGGTCATGAACTACCGGGATGCCCTCTACTACATCATGACCGGCAAGACCTTCGATGGGAAAAAGGCGGCCGAGCTGGGACTGGTCAATGAGTCGGTTCCTCTCTCCGATCTGCGTTCGGCCGTTATCTCACTGGCGGAAGACATCAAGAAGATCAACCCCGAGACACTGAAGCACGCCAAAGAAGCCTTCAAAATGTCTCGAGACATGGATTATGATCAGGCCTTTGACTACCTGGCCGCCAAGAATGATGGGCTTCGCTTTCGAGATTCACAAGGGGCCCGAGACAAGGGAATCAAGAAGTTCATCGACGACAAAACTTATCGGCCCGGACTCGGAGCCTTTGGCGACGATTAAGGTCACTTCTCGATTCCAACGGCAATGGATCCATTGACCGTCTCGAGGAGCTGTCCAGGAGGAACCCCATGCGTGATCTGCGACCGCTTTTAGCCCCCACCAGCATCGCCATTGTGGGTGCCTCCAGCCGGCCCCATACGGTTGCAGCTCGCCCACTGACCAACCTGCAGCAGGTCGGCTACAGCGGCGATATTTACCTGATCAACCCCAACAGTGCAGAAATTGCCGGAGTGCGCTGTTATGCAAGCCTGGACGATTTGCCCCAGGTGCCTGACGTCGCCCTGATCGTGTTGCCTTCCAAGCATGTGATGCCCACCCTGGAGAGCTGCGCCAGACTCGGAGTCAAGGCTGCCGTGGTGGTCAGCGCAGGATTCGCTGAAACCGGACCGGAAGGGGTTCAGGCACAGGCACGAATGAGGGAGCTGTCCCGGAAACACGGACTCATTATCTGTGGCCCGAACAGTCTGGGTGTGATCAACTTCGTGGACAAAATTCCTTTGACCTTCGGCTCCGTGGTCGACATGGAACATGCTGCTGGAGGCCGTGTCGGATTGGTCTCTCAAAGTGGAGGTCTCCTGGTTGGATTGGCCAACCGGGCCTTTGATGCCGGCGTCAACATAAGCTACGGAGTGGCCACTGGGAACGAGGCGGATCTCGACCTCACCGAAGCCCTTCACTATCTGGCAGAGGACCCCAGAACCGACGTGCTGGTCGCCGTGATCGAGTCGATCCGCAACGGGCCCCGCTTCTTTTCCCTGTGTGATCGTCTGATGGAGTTGAAAAAGCCTCTTATCGCCTACAAGATCGCTCGGTCGGAACTGGGCAGTGCGGCGGCACTTTCGCATACCGGTGCCCTGGCAGGCTCCTACCAGGCGCTGCAGGCAGTTTTCCAGCAAAAAGGCGTTATCGAAGCCAGCGACATCGATGATCTGTTTGCCCTGGCGGGAGCCTGTTGCTCAGGACGGCTGCCTCAGGGACCGGGGATCGGAGTCATTACCGATTCCGGGGGGGCCGGGGCCATCGTCGCCGACCGAGCCGAAGATCTAGGGCTGAAAGTTCCAGTGGTTGCCCACGATACCGTGCAGCGCCTCAAGGAATTCGTTCCGCCGTTTGCCACCGGTGAGGTGTCGAATCCCTTTGATGCAACTGCCGCCATATCCGAGAACCCCGCTTCGGTGGGGCCCATGTCGCAGGCTTTTTTGGATGACCCTTCCATTGACGGCCTGGTGGTGATTACGGCGGGAAGTGGTGAACCCGGAAAGGCCCGCTTCACCGCACTGCTGGAACATGTATCCTCCACTGAGAAACCGATATTTGGAGTCACTTTGGCGGGTTCAAGCGCCACCCTGCCGTATGAAGCACTCCGGTCGGGTAATCTACCGGCTTATCATTCTTCGGGGAAAGCCGTGGAATCGATGGCCGCACTGCTGCATTTCTCCAGGGCCATAGAGCGACACCGGGCACGCTCCCAAAGCGGACACGTAAGCGGCTTGAAAGCGGATTTCCTGGATACCCTGGAAGGGTTGGGAAAGGCTCCCACCGAATACGATTCCAAGTGCTTTCTGAAACAATGCGGCATCCCGGTGGTGGATGAGTGGCTGGCAACCTCGTCGGAAGAGGCGGTGTCACATGCCGAGATTCTGGGTTATCCGGTCGTTTTGAAGATCCAGTCCCCACAGATCATCCACAAGACCGAAGCCGGAGGAATTCGCCTCAACCTGACAAATTCAAAGGCCGTCGAGACCGCCTACGAGGCGATCATGCGCCAGGTGAAGGAAAAGGAGCCGGCAGCGGACATCACGGGAATTCTGGTCTCCCAGATGCTCTCCACTCCCCTGGAATTAATTGCCGGCATCCACAAGGATCCGACCTTCGGACCGCTGGTGCTCTTCGGCCTGGGCGGGATCTGGGTGGAGGTGTTCGATGAGGCGGCCATGCGCCCGGCCCCGTTGACTCCAGAAGATGTCGTGGACATGGTGGACCAATTGCATGGCGTGGCTTTACTTAAAGGGGCCCGAAACATGCCGGCGGTAAAACCTGAGGCCATTTCATCCCTACTCCTGACCCTTTCGGACATAGCCATGGCCGCTGGAGACTCTCTCACCGGTATTGACATTAATCCGCTGGTTCCCACGGTCGATGGCGATCTGATCGCACTGGACGCCACGGTCTACCGGAAAAGCTGACCTGCTGACCGGCCGCTGGCCTGCAGGTCAGCGCGTTTAACGTTTCAGGTTTAACGTTTAACGAAGTCTCCGACCAGCCATTGTTCGATTGCTCTATCGTTCTGCTCCGGAGGGCCGCTCAAAGACCAGTCTCGCTGACGCTCGCCCGCGTTCCAGGTTCCACGACAAGAGGAGTAGTGCGCAATGCCGTGCGCCCCTACTTGCGTTAACCGTGAAACGCCGCAGCGGGCCGGGCCCGCTGGCAGCGTGTTATCCTGAAATCATGATGAAAGATGCCGAGAAGCTCACCATCAATGTTGTTGGTGCTGGTCAGTGGGGTCCCAATCTCATTCGAAACTTCTCAAATTCCCCTCGCAGCCAGGTGGGGATGATCTGCGATGTGGATCATGCCAAGCTTCAGAGCCTTTCCGTGCGCTTCCCCGGAGTTCCGCTGACCGAGCACTCGGAGGAGGCCGTCACCGATCCCAAGGCCGATGCGGTGGCCATTACAACTCCCGTTTCCACCCACTATGAACTGGCCCATCAAGCTCTTCTAGCCGACAAACACGTGTTCGTGGAAAAGCCCCTGGCCGGGACGGTGGAGGAGTGCCTGAAACTCAATGAGCTGGCCCAACAAAGAGGCCGGATTCTCATGGTGGGCCATGTCTTCAAGTTCAACCCCGGCATCCAGTACGTGAAAGCACTGCTTGAGGAGGAGGCCATCGGAAAGGTCATTTCCCTGCATGCGGTCCGCACCAATCTGGGCCCGGTTCGAACCGATGTCAATGCCCTTTGGGATCTGGGAACTCATGATTTGAGTATTTTCAACTATTGGCTGACCGAGCAACCCACCAGCGTCACCGCCTCCGGACTCTCTTATTTGTCTGATCAACGGGAAGACACGGTCATTGCCAACTACCTGTATCCCAACCATGTGATGGCAACCATCTATGTCAGCTGGCTCCATCCTCGGAAGGTGCGAGAGATTACAGTGGTGGGGAGTGAAAAGATGCTGGTCTGGAACGATATGGATCTATACGAGCCGGTACGGATTTATGACAAGGGCGTCGAGCAGGGACCCGATCTTTATGCGGACACATTCGGGGCCTTTCGCCTCACTTTGCGGGAGGGTGCGGTGACGATTCCTCCGGTTCGCGGCGCCGAACCCCTGGCCAGCGAGTGCGACCACTTCCTCGAGTGTATCCTCAACCAAAAGACACC
>JAZFRU010000441.1:0-2014 GCA_036445815.1 Acidobacteriota bacterium
TCAACCGGAGAGAATTTCTCGGAGGGGTCAGTGCGGCGGCTGTCGTTTTGGCGCGCCCCGGGAACTCACTGTTTGCCCAAAACCGGCCCCAGCCGGGTGCCGCAGACTGGTCTCGATTCGGCTATGACCTGCACAATACCCGTTTTAATTCCCGCGAGACTATTTTGGGCCCGGGCAACGTGGGACGGCTCAGGACCAAATGGATCTTTGATACCGAGGGGCGTATTCAGACCTGCCCTGCGGTCATCGGTGACACCTTGTTCTTTGGGTGCCGTGACGGTTATCTCTACTCGCTGGATACGGAAAGCGGGGCCTTGAAATGGAAGTTCCAGGTGGCGTTTCAAACCGCCCTTCGCTACAACCACTGGGGGATCCGTTCTTCTCCCCAGTACCTGAACGGACGCATTTACTTTGGCGACAATTACACCAAGGTCCGCTGCCTGGATGCCGCCACCGGTGAGGAGATCTGGCAAACTCAGCTGTCAACTTTTCCCCAGACCAACATGCTGTGTTCGGTTTCTGTTGCCGACGGCAAGGTACTCACCGGCTACTCTTCGGACATCGGCAGTTCTGAGATCGCCTGTCTGGATGCTGAGACCGGGGCCGTCGCCTGGCGCTTCCGGGTGGTGCCTGAATCGCAGTACGGAGGAGGATCGGTTTGGACTTCGCCTGCCATTGACGAAGAAAATGGCATCGTCTACAACGTGACCGGAAGCGTCAAGAGCTATCCGCCTGCAGGAACCCTTTACGCCGAAAGTATTCTGGCCCACGATCTGCACAGCGGAGAACTGCTCTGGTATTACCAGGCTCAGGCTCGAGATGCTTTCGATCTGGACTTTAGCTGCCATCCCATGATCTTTGATGCCCAGGGCCCGGGAGGTTATCGAGGCAAGCTGGTACGTCAGTGCGTGGGAGCGGCAAACAAGCGAGGCTTTTATTGTTGGAACCGCTATACCGGCGAACTCTACTGGAAGGTCCAATTGACCAACCAGACCTCCAGCGGGGGCCCCCTGTTGAACAGTACGGCCGTGGCCTACAACCGGATCTTCGTGGTTTCCAATGCCCTGAGCGCCCGAGGCGCCACCTCGGTCACGGCAGCACTGAACGCTTACACGGGAGACATCGAGTGGTGGATTCCGAACTCTTCCCTGATCCGGGGGCCGGTGGCTGTCGCCAACGGCGTCTTTTACCAGGGCTTTATCGATGGCACCGTGGAAGCGGTTGACGCCAACAGCGGCCGAAGTTTATGGGACTTTCGGTTGCCGTCTCCCCACCGGGGAGGCATTGCCATTGCCAACGGAGCCGTATACACCAGCAATGGGGAATTACTGGGTACGTCGGAGGAGGAGGAACGGGAGCGCCGCCATTCTCTCTATGCCTTTACCGTTGATGGGAATTAGGTGCGAGCCACGAAGAGAGGGATAATCGAGATGTTTGAAAAGCAGAAGAATCGGCGAGATTTCATGAAGTCCATGGCAGTTGGAGCGGTGGTTGTGGGAAGCACCGGCTGGGCCTGGCCTGGCCTCCAGCGAGGATCCGAGGTTCCGGAGATCACCATGACCCGGAACTACAGCATCGGACGCTACCACTTTGATCCACTGGGTCTGTATGTGGAACCGGGTCAGACGGTGCGCTTTGTATCCCTTCGAGATGGATTTTCAGCCACCGCCTACCATCCGGACAACGACAATCATGAACTGAGAATTCCTGAAGGAGCCGAGCCTTTCGACTCTGGAATCCTCTGGACTCGCCAGAGCATCGAATATACCTGTGAGATCGAGGGAACCTACGATTTTTACAGCACCAATCAGGAAACCATCGGGGCGGTGGGGAGAATTGTGGTAGGGAAACCCGGTGGTCCGGGGGAGAAACCGCTGGGTTATGGGAGTCGGGAAGGATGGGCGCCGATTTACAGGGAAGTCATTCGAACCCTTGCTCTAGTCCCGTCCGAGGCGATCGTTCAGCAGAAGATCATTCGCTATCCGATGAATGGGCCGCTGAGTCGCAGCTTTCC
>JAZFRU010000442.1:0-3223 GCA_036445815.1 Acidobacteriota bacterium
GCTTCTCTGGTTTTAGAGAGTTCACGCTGGCCAAAAAGTAACACTCTCGAAGGGCGACACCGACACTGCACAAGCAGAAAATGTGGGCCGGGTATGGCATTTCCCATACCTGGCCCTTTTTTTATCCCTTCTCATTTCCTCCCGATCAGGCGGCATGCCCAATGTAGCAACCGCTCAAGCCTGCCTTTCTCATGCCAGGTCTTCGCGAAACGGTAGAAGGGCCGGCATGACAAGGCGTGCGATGGAAGACCGCCGCAAGCGTACTAGTCAGTACGCTGAGGAGGTTTTCCGAGTACAACACAGTCAGGACGGATCATTATGCCGATGCAGCAGATCGGGTGTGAGATAGGCAGGCTAAAGAGCGGCTTCCGGAATCGGCGCACCGAGGCCGCCTCCCACACTCCGGACACACCCCACCTGACCCACTGACGATGAAACCGGAGAGCCGCTCATAGAGCGGCCGCTACACGACTTTGCCACTTGATCGGCAGTTCCGGATTCAGGAGAAAAGAATTAGCCTTGAGTATTCATAGGTTCTCGTAGCGAGGCGACGAAGGCGCCGTCCTGACAAGGCGCGCGAAGGAAGGCCGCCGCAGGCGTACTGGAAAGTACGTCGAGGAGGGCGACCGAGAGAAACACAGTCAGGACGGATGGATTTGGCGCCGCAGCAGAGAATCTCTGAATACTCAGGGCTAGTTAGTACTCTTTGAAGTACTTCTTGAAACGAGCACGGCGCTCTTGCTCTTCCTCCCAGGTCATGGGGCCTTTCCAACCGGCAACGTCCCAACCGGTTTTGATTCCCGGCTGATTGGGATTGCTGATCTGGTGCTCATTGCCAGGCTGGACCACGGGAACCCCATCGTCATCGCGGGGCACCGTATGCTGGGGGTAATTCTGGTAATACACGATAAAGACCCGGGCGCGAACCAGCCGGTAAATCCCTTGCAGTTTACCCAGAACCTGTGAATCGGAAATATTCGCGCCGTCGGCGATCATGTTCAAGTAATCGGCTCGCTGGGATTCGTCTGATTCCACAAAGGTCTTGCCCCCGAAGTGGGTGGCACATTCACTGTTGAAAAGCGCCAGATCCTGATCCGGAATGGAGACCACCCCTTTGAGGATTTCAGCGGTAATGTTGTAAATCTCCAGATCCTTGTAGCCGGGATCGCCGGGACTGGAGGGGATGAGGGTATCCCCCAGACTGGCCATGACCTGGATGCGATCATAGCCCTCAGGAAGCGCCGCTTTCGCGGTTTGACCCGGGGCAACCCTGACGCCAGCCACGGCTACCGCCACCGTCCCCACAGTTCCTTTACCGATAAATCGCCTTCGAGAAACTTTGTCTATCTTGTCCATGCTGTCTTTAGCCCCTTGTATAGTGGTCCGAAATAATTCTACGCGCGGCAAAGGCTGCTGTGCTGCACACCGGAATGCATTTGTGTGCCAGGCATGCCCGGGGAATCACACTCCCATCACAGATCAACAGATTCTCCACATCATGGCATTCAAAATGAGGATTCACCACCGATTCCTTGGGATCGGATCCCGCTCGGCAGGTGCCGGTGGGATGCCCTCCAAAAAAGGACTTGGGTTTATCCTCCTCGATATTGATGGCGCCCATTTTCTTGTGAATGTCCCGCATGATCTCCTGCGACCCCAGCAATGTCTTCACATTGATGGGCGCCGCATAGGGGTAGTCGGTGCTTCCGGTCACGATATTGACTTTACCCTTGACCATCGGAGTCAGGATGCTGGAACGCAATCCCCCCACGCGACGAATGGCGGTGCGCATGTAGTCCTTGTGGGCCTGACCAAAACGGGGGGCGACACCTCTCAGAGCGGCAGCCTGGGGATAAGTGGGGAAACTCATGAGCGTGTCTCGCATACCCATCACATTATTTCCATCGGCCGGAAATTCGGGCCAGAAATAGTGACCGTAATTTCCCGCTCCCCGCTCCCTTTTCACATCAACGTCATATTGAGCCCAGACGGTGGCACCAGGTTGAATCTCCAGGTGGTTTCCAACGTTGGAATTGTCCACCAGAGTCTTGTCGCCCAGTTGGTCCTTCGGGCCAAATCCGGAACGACCCAGTAAGATCGGCGTCCCATAGGACCCACAGGAAACCAGCACCTTGTCGGCATTGGCTTGCCGAACCGTGCCATCCGACTCGCGAAAGACAACCCCTCGAGCCACACCCTTTTCCCCTATCCTCTCGATCACCACCTTTTCCACTTCAACCTCAGGGATCAGTTCCACCCCGTTTTTTTCAGCTCTCTCAACGTAACCCAGAACGTTGGGTTTACAGTCGGTCCGACAGAAGTTGCCGAGGCCGCACAGACCGCAGTAAATACAATTTTTACGACCGGTGGGCACAAAACGAGGCTTCACCCCCATCGACACAAGAGCCTTTTCGAAAAGGACATTGCCTTGACTCTTCATCTCATCGGGGATATCTCCGATATTGAACTCGCGGACAATTTCCGCAACCGGCTCCTTGAACTTATCCTGGCTCCAGTCCACTCCGCTTTCATCCATCCAGTGTTTGTAGTCCATCTCGTAAGGAGAGTAGGCATTGTTGCCCCAGTGCATGGTACTCCCCCCCACCATCTTGCAGGCCTCGGGCCAGGGCCACACCCAGCGGCCGCTCTCATTGTGGGAAAGGTTGGTGAACATAGACCGGCGGGACGGAGCTCCGTATCCAGGGTTGAGTGCACCCTTCAGATAGGGTCCCGCCTCGAGCATCAGAATCCGAAGCGGCTCTCCATCCCGGGCACGCACCCCACGCTCGGCCACATGAGCGGCGATGATGGAGCCGGCCGTCCCCGCTCCCACGATGATCAGGTCATATTGGTTGTTGTCTTGCATCGATCAAGGCCTCCTGTTGCGCCTCCGTATTATGTCCGATCCAGTCTAGGGCCCGTAGGCTTCCACCGCCTTTTGAATCAGATCGCCATAAACCCGTTGGTAGTCATTCTTGTAAAACTCCCGGGGATTGGTGGCATAGTCCTTCATGTAATCGCCTTCCATGTTGATGCCGGGAATTCCCGGGATGAAATCTTCCCGAAGCATCTCGTCGGGGTCGCCGTACTTGGCGGCCAACTGCCGCACCTCGGGATCGTCCAGAGCTGCCAAGCGGCCCTTGTCGATCATGGTCAGGGTGCGACCGTCCCGGGTCTCAATGGTCACCGTGGGGAAATACAAATGAACGTGGTAGTGATCGGT
>JAZFRU010000443.1:0-7326 GCA_036445815.1 Acidobacteriota bacterium
GATGCCGCCCAGATACTCCCCCTTCTTCGATACCGCATCAAAGGTGGTGGCCGTCCCAAAATCCACCACAATAGCCGGCCCGCCGACCATCTCAAAGGTGGCCACGGCACTGACGATTCTATCGGCCCCTACATCGGAAGGAGGATGGTACCGGATGGGCATGAGATCTTGATCTTCAGGCTCAATGAACAGGGGATTCACTGTAAAGTACTGCCTGGCCAGGGTACTGAACACTTCATTGAGGGGAGGCACAACCGAACAAATCACCATTCCCTTCACCTGTTGAGCCGACAACCCTTTAAGCTGGAAAAGATTCTGATACAAAACGGCATATTCGTCTGCAGATTGGTGTTTTCGCGTGGCTACCCGCCAGGAGTGTTTGAGCTCTTCTCCCTCAAATACCCCCAGTGCCATGCTGGTATTGCCGATATCGATGACCAGAAGCATGGGGGGATTATACCGTAGGACAGCAGTGTCGGGGCACCTTGAGTTGCCACCTCCCTCCGGACCTCCGGTCATCGGGTCAGGTGGTTAGCGGTCAGCTTTTTCGGCGCCCCTTACTCCGGATCTCGTGAAACGTTAAACCTGAAACCTGAAACGCGCCAGCCACAGGCTGGTGGCCTAGTGTTTGAAGTGTCGAATTCCCGTCAGAACCATGGCCAATCCGTGTTCATTGGCTGCGGCAATCACATCCTCATCCCGTTTTGAACCTCCCGGTTGAATGATCGCTCGAACCCCGGATTTCACCGCCTCATCAAGGCCGTCTCGAAACGGAAAAAACCCATCACTGGCCATCACACAGTTTTCCAGATCAAGTTGAGCCCTCTCGGCAGCAAGTCGAACCGAATCCACCCGACTCATCTGCCCGGCTCCCACTCCCAGAGCCTGCTGATTCCGAACCAACACAATAGCGTTGGACTTCACATGCTTGGCCACGGTCCATGCAAAAAGAAGATCCTTCAGTTCCTCATCGCTGGGAGCCCGGTCGGTCACCGTCTTGAGATCCTCCAGCGGTTGATGTACATCCCTGTCCTGAACCAGAAAACCCCCTGAAATCTTCTTGAAATCCAGTCCCAAGGGATCCCCTGACCGTTCCAGGTCGTCCAGGCCCATTTCCATGACACGCAGGTTTTTCTTCTTGGAAAAGATTGCCAGAGCTGCGGCGTCATAGGCTGGAGCAATGACACACTCCACGAACAGGGGACGCATCAATTCGGCCGTCTCTTCGTCTACCGACCGATTCAAGGCGATAATGGACCCGAATGCTGAAACGGGGTCACAAGCCAGGGCCTTCCGGTAGGCTTCGGCCAAATCCGCCCCAAGAGCCGTTCCGCACGGATTGGTATGTTTGATGATGGCACAGGCTGGGTTTTGAAATTCTCGGCACAGATTCCAGGCGGATTCGAGATCCAAATAATTATTAAAGGAAAGCTCTTTACCCTGATGTTGTTTACCCTTCACCACACCTGTAGGAGGCGCAAGCAAGGGCTGATATAAAGCCGCATTTTGATGCGGATTTTCTCCATACCGCAGGGCACTATGCTGCTTCAAAGCAAGGTTGATGGCAGAGGGTAAACCTTCGTCACCAGATTCGAGGCTGTCAAAAAAACCCGCAATGGCGGCATCGTAAGCAGCTGTGTGTTGGAAGGCTTTACCTGCCAGGGATCGGCGAGTCTCATCGCGAGTGGTCTCGTCATTTTCTTCCATTTGAGCGAGCACATCCTGGTAGTCCTGCGGATCAACCACGACTGTGGTGTGTTGATGATTCTTCGCTGCCGCTCGAATCATCGTCGGACCACCTACATCGATCTGTTCGACGGCCTCGCTGATGGTGACTCCAGGCCGTTGAACCGTTTCACTGAATGGATAAAGATTGACCACCACCAAACCGATGGGGGAAATCTCATGATCCTCCAGGGCTTTTTGATGGGCAGGATCATCATGGCGGGCCAAAATCCCCCCATGTACCCGTGGATGCAATGTTTTGACACGTCCGTCCAGAATTTCGGGAAATCCGGTGTAGTCCGAAATAGCGACCACCGAAACCCCTGCTTCCTTCAGGGCCCTGGCGGTCCCCCCGGTCGAGAAGATACGCACGCCCATTTCAACCAGGCGCCTGCCCAACTCGACCACGCCTTCCTTGTTGTAAACACTCACCAATGCGGTCTCGATTTTCATATGCCGTGGGCCTCCATCACTTGCAGGGTCATCATAGATTCGGGTTGAACTAAAGTCTAGCCGGGGAGCGCTTCGGCCCTTCGGGCCTCGCGCGTTTCACGTTTCAAGTTTAACGTTTCACGAATAAGAGAAGAGCCCCTCGCAGAGCGGCCGCTACACTGGGCTTGCCCCCTGATCGAAGGAAGCCCAAACCTGGAACGCCACCGAGCGAAGAGATGCCGCTATCCATTCTTTCGTGAAACGTTAAACATGAAACTTGAAACGCGCTGGCCTCCCCTCCTGCCTCCTGCGCCTTTTCTGTATAATCAACGGGTGCTCTCAGATCACCAGCTACTCCAGCAACTTCCATCCGTTAGCAAGATCTTGCAGAAAGACTCGGTTCAGCAACTTGTCAAGGATTACTCTCACCCACTGGTGGTGGACGAAATCCAGACCCACCTGGACGAACTGCGAGCCTCAATCCAGAACGGAGAACTGACCCAAGAAGATTTCCCTCAGGCGATTTCGGAGTTGGATGCATCTCTGGAGCGAAAACTGCAAGCCCGTCTTGCCCCATCTTTACGGAAGGTCATCAATGCCAGCGGTGTCGTGATTCACACCAACATCGGACGGGCTCCCCTGGCACCTGGAGCGGCCGAGGCTATTCAGGAGCTTGCCACCGGATACTCCAACCTGGAATACAATCTGAGGGACGGCCACCGGGGGCACCGGGATCTTCATTTTCAAGAAACCCTCACTCGCTTACTGGACTCAGAGGCCGCCACGGTCTGCAACAACAATGCTGCGGCCGTCTTGTTGATTCTCAATACGCTGGCTCAAAACAAAGAGGTCCTGGTATCCCGCGGCGAGCTGGTCGAGATCGGCGGATCATTTCGCATTCCTGCCATCATGGAACGCAGTGGTGCCATTCTCAAAGAGGTGGGTACCACCAACAAGACCAAGATCTCCGATTACCGGGAGGCCATCAATGAGAATACCGGTTTGATTCTCCGGGTTCACCCCAGTAATTACAAGATCATCGGGTTCACTCATCGTCCTCAGATCACCGAATTGGTCGAGTTGTCCCGGAAAAGCAGCATTCCCCTGGCCGAGGATTCCGGCAGCGGCCTGCTGTTTGACAGCAACCACCCTGCCCTGCGTGAAGAACCTTCCGTCAAGTCGATCCTGGCCGAAGGCACCGACCTGGTATGTTTCAGTGGAGACAAACTCCTGGGCGGACCTCAAGCGGGAATCATCGTGGGGAAACAACCTCTTGTCGATGCGATTCGCCAGAATCCTCTGATGCGGGCCTGCCGCGTCGATAAAATGACTTATGCCGCCCTGGAGTGGACCCTGAACCAGTACCAGACCCACTCCTATACGACGACCCTTCCCGTCCAGCGAATGCTCTCCACTTCACCGGAGGAGATTCAAGGCCGGTCAAAGCACCTGGCAGACCTTCTCACATCCAAGGGTTTTCAGGTGGAGATTCAGCCGGGTGTGTCGTTGATCGGCGGAGGGGCGGCACCCGAGGTGGAGATCCCGACATTTGTTCTGGCGATAACGTCCCGGGACCATTCCGTCAATCGAATGGAGCGTAATCTTCGAGAATTCACGACACCCATCCTTGCGCGTATCGAAAACGATCAGCTGATACTGGATCTTCGTACCGTCTTTCGGGAACAGGAAGAGACTATCGTTTCCGCTTTCGCTTCTTTTGGCGCTTCTTCTGGCGCTTCGCTGGACGGGCCTTCATGACCGGCGAGAATTCGATCAAATGTCGATGTGGGCTGACCTTGCCCACCTGGACCTTGAGCCGGTCTCCGATTCGATAGGTCCTTCCCCCGTTCTCCCCGATCAAACAATGGCCTCGCGGATTAAAGACATAGAAGTCGTCCGTCAGGGTTTCGACCGGAACAAACCCCTCCACAAAATGTTCCAGAAGTTCCACGAAAAACCCGTTTCTTCGCACTCCGATCACGAAGGCCTGGTATTCATCTCCTAACCGATCGGCCATGAACTGCGCCATTAGCCATCGCATAATTTCTCGCTCCGCCTCCACTGCCTGTCGCTCACGCAGCGATGATTGCCCTGCGATCTCTTGAAGTTCCGCATGGAATGCCTCCTCCTGGCCTCGGGAGGCGGTTCGTTCCAGGGTCATCTTTAAAAGGCGGTGAATCACCAAATCAGGATAGCGCCGGATGGGCGATGTGAAGTGAGTGTAACAGGGACTTGCCAGCCCGAAATGGCCTCGCTTCAACTCCGAGTACCGGGCCTGCTTGAAGGACCGAAGCATCAGAAGGGAGAGGAACCTTGCTTCCGGCTTATTGGCGAGGCGCTCCATGAGCGCCTGAAAGGACCCAGATGGGTAATTCCCCTTTGAATTTGGTTTCAACGAGTACCCAAACCGGCCCGCTGTCTCCTGGAATTCCTCCAGTTTAACAGCGTCCGGCTCCTCGTGGATCCGGTAAATCAGAGGAATCTGATGGTTTTCCAGGTACTGAGCCACCGTTTCATTGGCCAGCAACATGAACTCTTCAATCAAACGATGGGCTTCGTTGCGTTCAGCACGCACGACATCGTGAACTTCCCCATGAACGTCGTATTCGATCTCGGCTTCGGGCAAATCAAAGTCGATGGCACCCCTTTTGATCCGCTTGGCGGTCAAGATTCGGGAAAGCTCCAGCATCCATTCCAAGGGAATCAACAAATCGCGATATTCCCGTCTGAGCGGCTCATCTCGGTCGATCAGGATCCGATGGACATCTCGGTAAGTCATCCTTTGATGGCTGTGAATGACTGAACGGCAGAACTGGCTCCTCTGGACCTGGCCCTGTCCGTCGATTTCCATCTCCACACTGATACTCAGGCGATCAACGCCGGGGTTGAGACTGCACAGCTGATTGGAAAGTTCCTCCGGGAGCATGGGAATGGCCCGGTCCGGAAAATAGACAGAAGTTCCCCGCTTAAACGCCTCACGATCGAGGGCACTGCCGATGCCTACATAATGGGAAACATCCGCAATGTGCACCCACAACTGGAAGTGCTCGTCCTCACTTTTTTTTATGCTCACCGCATCGTCAAAATCCCTGGCCGTCTCACCATCAATGGTGACCGTAGGCAGAGCTCGAAGATCAACTCGGTCCTTGATCTCTTTTTCGTCTGGTTCCGAAGCACTCCGGGCTTCGCGAAGAACGGATGCGGGAAACTCCATGGGTATCTCGTGCTGGCGACAGACAATCTTGTATTGAACCTCGGGATCATCGGGATCACCCAGGATTTCCTTCAACTTCCCTGAAGGCGCCTGGTGTCGTCCTGGATGGGTCGTGATCGCAACCGTGACGATCATGCCCTTTTTGATTCGCCTGGCCTCTTCATCCAACAGGCGAACCGAGTAGTGGTATCGACTGTCCAGTGGTGCCACGTAGACTTCCTGTCGATCATGAAAGATCTTCCCGACCAGCGTTTCTCTTCCACGGGCGAGGACTTCAAACACCTCTCCTTCCAGAGAGCCTGTGCCCTTCTTGCGGCGACGATGAGATGGAATCAGGCGAACTCGAACCGTGTCGCCGTCAACCGCATCTCCCAATTTCTTGGGCGGGATGAAGACATCCTCGTCCAACTTGGGTTCCTCGGCGATGACAAACCCATACCCGTCGGGATGACAGATCAGTCGGCCGGTTACAGTGCCCTGGTGCTTATTGCTCGGCATGCACTACTCCATTTCAGTTTCCATGTTGGCACGGGCTTGAGCGGCTCTCCGAAATCAGCACACTGAGGTGCCTCCCACACTCCAGACTCCGAACTCCTACCTCCTGTCCCCCTGACTCCTGTATTCTCCTACAAATACATTACTCGTGGAGGATAAAGATATGCCGAAGCTTACAGAGTTCACAGTGTTGCTGTTATTGGCGGTTCCCGGCCAAGGTTGGGCACAACAAGCAGACTTTCAATCCCAGGTACGCAGCGAACTGGCCGAATTGAAGTCTCGCATCACGCGCCTCGAGGCACTTCTGGACCAGACAGTCAGCCCATCGATCCCCGATTTCCGGCCAACAGGATCCAACGCCCTCACAGCCACTGAGACAGCACCGCAGCCAAGACGGGCTCCTGCCCTGAATACTCCTCCAACGCTTCCTCGCTCGATCCCGGAAGCCTATCGAAAGAACCCTCCCCGTTTTGGCATACTGCTCCAGACCCGCGCCGACTTTCCAGCCGACATCTCCAGAAATGACACTTTCTTCCTGCGCAAGGCGGAGATCGGAGTCAAGGGGAATATCGCTCCCCATGTGGACTTTTCTCTCGAATTTGAAACAACTCGCCCCGACAACCCTGTTCGCCGCACCTACCTGCGATTGTCGCACCTTCCCTGGCTGCACCTGAAGATGGGAATGGAAAAATCCCCCATCGGCCTGAATGAATTGAGTTCCACCGCCCAGCTCCCTTTCGTGGATCGCTCCGAAGTCAGTGATCGCTTTTCGGCTGCCGAGGAACTGGGCATTCACCTGGAAAGTCATTGGCCGCAATGGTTACTGCAACTATCGGTGACCAACGGAGGCCGCCGCCTCCTGCTTGACAACAACAAGAGCAAGGACGTGACGGCAAGGGTCGTGTGGGCTCCTCTTTCCTGGCTGTCTGTCGGCACGGCCATGCTTCAGGGAAAAGCAGGCCCTGAAGGCAGTGAACACGACCGCTACAACCTGGAGTTCAAACTGGGGAGCAATCTTTCCGGATTTCAAAGCGAATTTTATCGAGCCCGGGATGGCGAAGTCCTGAGCTCCGCCTTTTATCTGGCCGGTCACTGGGCTTTCCCTGTCGGCAAGACCGGACTCACTCACTTCCAGCCTGTGCTCCGCTACGAACACATCGGCCGAAATGACCGCGATCGTCTCAAGGAGTTGCAAATCCTCACATTTGGATGGAGCCTGCTTCTGGATGAACACCGGTCCAAGTTTCAAATTAATTATTTGAAGGATCTTCATACCGGAAGCCACAAGGATGAACTGCGTGCCCAATACCAGGTTGAATTCTAGCCCGCACTTCTCACATCTTCTCGTCACGAAGCGGCGCCGCCTTCATCTGAGCGAAGCGAAGCCGCCTTTATCTGAGCGAAGCGAAGCCGCCTTTATCTGAGCGAAGCGAAGCCGCCTTTATCTGAGCGAAGCGAAG